>NZ_JCANUC010000019.1:0-44300 GCF_059568765.1 Lacicoccus kunmingensis DSM 17847
CTGGCTTCCAGTGCGGATGATTTTTCTATCTATATACCATACTTTACAACTTTAAATATGATGGAAATCGTTATTGCCATCATTGTTTTCATGATCATGGTTGGTGTTCTATGTCTAATCAGCTATCGATTGGCTTCATTGGATTTTATTTCAGATAAAATCGAAAAATATGAACGTTGGATCGTTCCAATCGTCTTTATAGGATTAGGAATTTATATCCTGTTTGAAAATGGCACATTCAACGCTCTGTTCTCATTCCTATTTTAATAGAAAATTTTATAAGCCGATATCTCTCTTTTAATGTGAGATATCGGCTTAATTGTAGTGCACAATATCACTTAAATAAGTGCAAAATAAAGTCAAAAGTCACACGGTATATATCAGTTTGAAGAATACAAAATTAGTGGGGACATTTCAACTGAGTATTATGAATATGATTTATCATCAAAAAAACACATTTATGGTAGGTACGATGGTGCAGCTAGAGAAGAAGTGAGACAAATTTACAAAATATTAAATGACTAATAATATCTGTGTTATAGAATTAGTTCAAAGAATAAGGAGAGCGATAGAAACGTAATATATTCCTAATTTATAAGAAAATATATGAAAACTATGAGAGAAAAGGTCATTTAAAGCATACCTTTTCTCTCTTTTATCTTTGAATAAATTTTAATGGTATAATTTAATCCGCCGAAAATTTTATTATGGCACTGGACAAGTCTTTAAATATTTATTCTATTGTATTTATCTCACACCAAGCTGAAGTTCCTACTTTTGAGATTACTACAAATGTTGTAGCAACTGCTGGAGCTATAAGTTCAGCAGGCAATCCCAGAACATTAGACACAGCATTGGCCACTAATGTTATAATTGTTCCTTTTCCAGCCTCAGTTGCCGACTTTCTTTCTTCCTCATACCTTTCGTCACCGCAAATAAACTTTTTAATTTCTTTTAATACTGCATTGAAATATTGGTTTTTATTATTATTAGGGGTCTTCGGAATATATAGTGGAATTACTTTCTTAATAGTTTAAAAACAACTGGTGTTTAAATCGGATTTTCTGGTGGGATGTTAGGACAATCAATAGTATTATATAAAAGTATCAATCACATACGAGTGATACGTTGGGGAAAAATAAAATAGTCCAATTTACTTGACCGCGTACTATAGTACACGGTTTATAATATTCATGGGGTGAAATAAGATGATTTATCGCATTAGTGAGTTTGCAGATAAATGTGGAGTTAATAAAGAAACGATTAGATATTACGAGAGAAAAAATTTATTACAAGAACCTCACCGAACGGAAGCTGGTTATCGGATATATTCATATGATGACGTTAAGCGTGTTGGGTTTATTAAACGAATACAGGAACTTGGTTTTTCTTTAAGCGAGATTTATAAATTACTTGGTGTTGTAGATAAAGATGAAGTTCGTTGTCAAGACATGTTCGAATTTGTTTCTAAAAAACAAAAGGAAGTGCAAAAACAAATAGAGGATTTAAAACGAATTGAAACTATGTTAGACGACTTAAAACAACGATGTCCAGATGAAAAGCAATTACATTCGTGTCCAATAATAGAAACATTAACATGAGACATTAACGAAAGGGGCTTTATTATGAATAAATTTAAGGTAAACATTCAAGGAATGACTTGTACGGGTTGTGAAAAACACGTAGAATCAGCACTTGAAAAGATAGGTGCTAAAAATATTGAGTCTAATTTTCGTCGTGGTGAAGCAGTATTTGAACTGCCCGATGATATTGAGGTTGAAAGTGCAATAAAGGCGATTGATGAAGCAAATTACCAAGCCGGAGAAATTGAAGAAGTATCATCACTAGAAAACGTGGCGTTAATTAATGAAGACGATTATGACCTTCTTATTATTGGTTCTGGTGCTGCTGCCTTTTCTTCGGCAATTAAAGCTATAGAATACGGTGCAAAAGTTGGAATGATTGAGCGTGGAACGGTTGGGGGAACCTGTGTGAATATTGGCTGTGTTCCGTCAAAAACTCTTCTTAGGGCAGGGGAAATCAATCATTTATCAAAAGACAATCCGTTTAAAGGTTTACAAACATCCGCTGGAGAAGTGGATTTAGCTAGTTTAATCACGCAAAAGGATAAATTGGTGAGCGAACTTCGGAATCAAAAATATATGGATTTAATTGATGAATATAATTTTGATTTAATTAAAGGTGAAGCAAAATTCGTTGATGCTAGTACGGTTGAGGTCAATGGGGCAAAGTTATCTGCAAAACGCTTTTTAATTGCAACAGGTGCATCGCCTTCGTTGCCCCAAATTTCAGGACTTGAAAAAATGGACTATTTAACTAGTACAACACTTCTTGAGTTAAAGAAAATACCAAAACGATTAACTGTAATTGGCTCAGGATACATTGGAATGGAGCTTGGACAACTATTTCATCATTTAGGTTCAGAAATAACGCTTATGCAAAGAAGTGAGCGACTTTTAAAGGAGTATGATCCTGAGATTTCAGAGTCAGTTGAAAAAGCGTTAATTGAACAGGGTATAAACCTTGTCAAAGGGGCAACTTTTGAGCGTGTTGAACAAAGTGGAGAGATAAAAAAGATTTACATAACAGTAAATGGCAGTAAAGAAGTCATTGAATCAGATCAGTTACTTGTTGCCACTGGAAGAAAACCAAATACGGATTCTTTAAATTTAAGTGCAGCAGGTGTTGAAACTGGAAAAAATAATGAAATCCTGATCAATGATTTTGGTCAAACAAGTAATGAAAAGATTTATGCAGCAGGAGATGTGACGTTAGGACCGCAATTTGTATATGTAGCAGCCTATGAAGGTGGAATTATTACTGATAATGCTATCGGTGGATTAAACAAAAAAATAGATTTATCGGTAGTTCCTGCTGTTACGTTTACGAATCCGACGGTTGCAACGGTTGGTTTAACAGAAGAACAAGCAAAAGAGAAAGGGTATGATGTGAAGACATCTGTATTACCTTTAGATGCTGTTCCAAGAGCAATTGTAAACCGTGAAACAACCGGTGTATTTAAACTAGTAGCAGATGCAGAAACACTAAAAGTATTAGGGGTTCATATTGTATCTGAGAATGCAGGAGATGTCATCTATGCAGCATCATTAGCTGTTAAATTTGGCTTAACGATAGAAGATTTAACAGAAACCCTAGCACCATATTTAACAATGGCTGAAGGGCTAAAATTAGCTGCACTTACGTTCGATAAAGATGTTTCGAAATTATCTTGTTGTGCAGGCTAAGGGAACTTTTTTTACAACTCCCTATTCAAGTGAACCAGCTAATACTGTACTAAAGGTGTGCAGTAGTTTAGCAAAGTCTACAAAAGATTTCATACACTATTTTGCGATCACCCATTATATAAATGCTTTAAGGGATTTTCTAAGTGCATTTGTGGTCACAAAAATAATTTAACAATGATGATTTCGACATCAAATCTATAATTGATACCTTAACACCGCAGAGTAATAAAGGATGAACAATATGTCAGACTTATTATCCCTACCAGACATTAAAACAATAGAACCACCACAAGAAAATGAAACCGATATGATGTTTAAAGTTGAAGCAGTCGGACCACCTGAACGTTGTCCTGAATGTGGTTTTGACAAGTTGTACAAACACAGTTCAAGAAATCAACTAATTATGGATTTGCCCATTCGTTTAAAGCGAGTGGGCTTACAATTGAACCGTAGACGATACAAGTGTCGTGAATGCGGATCTACCTTCTGGGAACGCCTAATATCTGTAGATGAAAAGCGTAGTATGACCAAAAGGCTTTTAAAGTCCATTCAAGAGCAATCCATGTCTAAGACCTTTGTAGAAGTCGCAGAAAGCGTTGGTGTTGACGAGAAAACTATTAGGAACGTTTTTAAGGACTATGTGGCACTCAAAGAACGTGAATACCAGTTTGAAACTCCTAAGTGGCTTGGGATAGACGAGATACATATTATCCGTAGACCTCGGCTTGTATTGACTAATATTGAACGCAGGACTATTTATGACATCAAGCCAAACCGTAACAAGGAAACAGTCATCCAACGTCTTTCAGAAATCAGTGACAGGACTTATATTGAGTACGTCACAATGGATATGTGGAAGCCTTACAAAGACGCAGTGAACACTATCCTTCCACACGCTAAAGTTGTCGTAGATAAGTTTCATGTAGTTAGAATGGCTAATCAAGCCTTAGATAACGTCAGAAAGTCTTTGAAAGCCCATATGAGCCAAAAAGAAAGACGTACCCTTATGCGTGAAAGGTTTATCCTTCTAAAGCGTAAACACGATCTAAATGAACGTGAATCATTCCTCTTAGATACTTGGTTAGGTAATCTTCCTGCTTTAAAAGAAGCCTATGAACTCAAAGAAGAGTTTTACTGGATATGGGATACTCCTGATCCAGATGAAGGTCGTCTTCGTTATAGTCAATGGAGACACCGTTGTATGTCCAGTAACTCTAAAGACGCATATAAAGACCTCGTGAGAGCCGTAGACAACTGGCATGTCGAAATATTCAACTACTTTGATAAAAGGCTCACTAACGCTTATACGGAGTCAATTAACAGCATTATTAGGCAGGTAGAGCGAATGGGTAGAGGTTACTCGTTTGATGCCTTACGAGCCAAAATCCTTTTCAATGAGAAGCTCCATAAAAAGCGTAAGCCACGATTTAATTCAAGTGCTTTCAATAAAGCTATGTTATACGATACTTTCAATTGGTATGAAGTGAATGATCACGACATTACAGACAACTTTGGTGTCGATTTTTCCACACTTATTAAGAATTTGGAGAAGGGTGATTTATAAGCCCTTTTCCACCATGAAATCCGAATACCCCAAATTTTATACGAATCATGTACGATGCGATCGAGGATGGCATCGGTAATCTGTATATTGTCGATTTTCTCATGCCATCCTTCTAGTGAGTATTGGGTGCAGAAGATTGTAGATGGCGTCTTTAACCTGGATTCGATGATTTCAAATATATGCACAGCTTGTTCCTGAGTCAAAATGGTCAACAACCATTCGTCAATAATTTGCAGTTCCATTCATTTGTATTTCATCACCAGTTTACGATAACTGCCGTCTGCCAGATAGCGAGTCGTTTCCAGTTCATCTAATAATTCGGGCAAGCGAATATACTTCACCTTATGGAATAAACGACATGCTTGAATACCGAAGGGATTGGACAACTATGTTTTCCTATTTCCAGATGCACCCATCTGAATAATACCATTCATGAAGCTATTATTGTGGCCAATAAATCATTACTGCTTTTCGATGATAAGATGGATATTTAATTCTTTCATTTTTGCTTCCAAACCATCTTTACTGGCTTCATAAATGTACCTGTATGTATGATCTTCTGATAAATCACTTATCAGATTTAACTTTCCTAAAAGGATATAAGTAGTCAAAATATCTAAATTATCATAGTCCTTATTGTAAAGAAACTTAAGATTTGTATTGAATTGAGATTGGACTTCTTCAAAAATTTCGTCCAAATCTATTCTATTGAAATCAATATTAGTTTTATTTTTATCTTTAGATAATAAATCTAAATTATTATCTAAAATTTTTTTCAAATAGTAGTAATAGGCAGAGTGTTCAGACCCTCTTTCTAACGAAGAAATGATGAAGGCGCTGAACTCTGTTTCATCAAAGTAGTATAGGGCACTATAATGTATATATAATTCCTCCATATCTTCTATCATATTTTCGTTTATAAATCTTCTACCTCTATTGCTGTTTGCAAAGTATTCCTTAAGTTGCTCGGGAATTTTCTTTTCATGAATCAGCTTTTCTATATTATTATTCATTATCTTCACCCCAATTGTATACGGTAATAGTATCATAAATCCAACTGTATGTAGACTATAGTCCGTGGACTATAAGTCACATTCCTTTAAGAATTAAAATAAAGGAATGTGATGATACTTTTGAAAATCGAAGAAGCTTTTGGCAAAGTACTGAAAGATATGAGATTAGAGAAATCAATGTCCCAAGAAGAGTTAGCATATTTAAGCGGCTTAGATAGAACTTTTATAAGTATGCTTGAAAGGGGAATAAGACAACCAAGTTTAACGACTTTCTTTGATCTTTCCTCAGCATTAGAAGTCCAACCAAATCAATTAATAAATCAGGTTGAAAAATTATTGGCTATACATTAAAAGAGAGACACAGATATGTGCCTCTCTTGTCATTTTTCAATATCAAAATCATTCAATAATTTTTCCATGTTCTTATTTGGGGTGGGTTCATCACTATCGTTTTCTATATCTGACGATGTGTCGGGAAAATGAGAATTTAACTTTTCAATATCATTATTTTTAAATATATCAGAGTCCATATCAATCAACTTTTCTTTAATATTAAACTTATTTGTTGGAGCACCTTCTTTATCTTGCAAGTGAGGATACATACTTGATAAAACAATATTATTGTATAGTACCTCATAGTGCTTGGCACGCTTCTTTTGAAGTATCAATTCTTCTCTCAGAGACTTATTTTCAGTGATTGATTGATTGAAATTTTCTTCTTTCTTTTTAAACTCCTTTAATTCTTTATACATATCATATAGAAGAATTTCTAAATCTAATAGTTCATTCTTTAAATCATTATGTTCAACTTTATGTTTTTGAAAGATAAGGTCGATACTTGGTAATAACGAATCATTTAAGTCTTGATGTGATATCTCAGGTAGTATAGGGTTATTTAGCTCGTTTATGAAGCTTTTCATACGTCTGCTCCAAGTATTTCTTCCCACACCAGTTTCTTTTTCAAGTAAAGATGGGGTTAACCTTTTTCCATGATGCTGATACTTTGTGTTTAGTGCCTTTTGTCTTAATTCTTCATCGGTCCATTCGCTAGGTCTTCCTCGTTTAGAATTTTTATTTTTTTCGTTCAAAAACCTCATCTCCTATTAAATTGGCATCAATAATTGCTTTCTTATCCATATAGTTAGCCAGTTGTTTTGAATTTGACTTTAATATATCATCATTACTTTGATTGTATGACTTGGCGAGACCAACGGATAAATCTCTCATTAATTTAATAGTTTCTTCGATTTTATTACTTAAATCTTCAGATGAACTAGATAACCATCTAAGTGCATCATTCCGCTCATTGATTGCCGGGTTGAATGAAAATTTAGGACAAAACTTACAATGTTCTACACATGAATTTGGAAAATTAGTTTTATCATCTGTACAGTAACCATATCTTTGCAAGGTATATACCATTTCACTCCTAGTTTGAATGCGTTTGGAAAATGTTTACCTTTGAGAAGTTGTGAAATACTTTCATGATACTTGTATCCTAATTTTACAGCGGTTTCTTTAGTTGTTAAACAGTCATGCATTTCTTCATACGAAGCATCTTTTTTAACAAGGTATTCTTCAAGTGTAAATCTAGACACCCAGTGTCTACCTCTATACTTTATTGCTCCATCAGATAACTCATTATTGATTAATTTTAAAATTTGAGATCTACTACATCTTAATTTCGTCATAAGATCATTAATATCTAAGTAGTCTTGTAAGTATGGATCCTCATTAATAGGCACTGCTACGACAGTTTGAGAATTATCAATATTATTTGTCCGATCATGTTGAAATTGTTGTATATCACTTTCAAGAATCCACCACTTACGTCTGGCCATGGTGGTATGAGGGAGTTTTCCAGAATGTATATAATTATAAATTGCACCTTTCGAGAGATTTAAAATTTCTGATGTTTTTTTTACGCTAATATAATTATTTTTTCCTATCGTATCGATTTTATCTCCGTATTTTTCTATATTTTCAATAGCACATTTCATCTTAGATGATTTACTATTAGATGAATCCGGAAAATAATTTCTTTCGAAATCTTCGATATCTTCTAAAGTCAATCGCCATTCACCTAAAAACTTAAACGAATTTGGAAAGTGATTCTTTCTAATTAACTCTGTGATATATGATCGACACTGGTAATTAAACCTAATTCTAACTTGTTCTGTACTGAAAGAAGTTTTGTTAATATCTATAATTATTTTTACATCCGTAAAAGGTATCCGCCATAATCTACCATCTTTTATAATGTTGGGAAATATATCATGATTTATGAGATTCAAAACACCTTGATTAGATTCATAATTAAGTAAAGCTGCAGCTTGTTGGACTGTAAGTGTGTTGTTATTAGCTATAAGATCTTTTTGAGGTATATACCACTCATTAGATAGATTTTTACTAGCATTAGAGAATACGCCTTGTTTTATTAAATAAATTATCGTATTAACTGAGTTTAAATTTAATATTTCAGTTACTTTCTCAATACTTAGCTTCTTTTCGTTAACTTCGAACTCTTTGATATCTCTAAGTGATATCCACTTTTTTCCTTTATACTGAATAATGTTAGAAAAAGTGCCATTTTCAATTAAGTCTCTGACAGTTTTTAAGGAAAGATTTAAATGTTTTGCAGTGTTATTAACGTCCATACTATTAATTGATGGATAAAATTTTAAGATCTCTTGTTCTTGTAATGCTTTAATATCAGCTATAGGGATCCACCACTTCTCTTGAGATTTAAAAGCATTAGAAAAGGTGCTATTTTTAATTAAAAACCTGACACGATAGATTGGAATGTTTAAAAATTTTGCAGTGCTATTAACGTCCATACAGTCTTTCTTTTTTTCAACTTTTATTTTTTCTTGTTCTTTAAAAATATCGACGTTTTCTTTAGAAATATACCATTTCTTGTTATGTGTAAAAGCATCAGAAAAAGTGCCATTTTTAATTAAATATTTGACACGATAGGTTGGAATGTTTAAAAACTTTGCAATGCTATTAACGTCCATACAATCTTTCGTTTTCTCAAGTCTTATTTTTTCTTCTTTTTTAAAAGCATCGATTTCTTCTTTAAGAATGTGCCATCTCTTATTATGTTTAAAAGCATCAGAAAAAGTGTCATTTTCTATTAAATATTTGACATGATAGATTGAAATGTTTAAAAATTTTGCAGCGCTCTTAACATCCATATAATCTTTCATGTTTTCAATTTTTATTTCTTCTTGTTCTATAAAAGCTTCGACATCTTCTTTAGGAATGTGCCATCTATTGCTATGTTTAAATGCGTTAGGAAAACTTTCATTTTTAATTAATCTAATGACATTTTGACTTGTGCGGTTTAGTTTTCTAGCTACTTTTTTAGTAGTAAAATATGTTTTTGGAACCATTTCTTTTCCGAAAGTCAATTCTGATCACTCCTTTCTTGATATAAGTTCTGGAATATACGTTTCATGCATATTGGAAAACTTGTTTTCTATTTTCTTATGTATTCTTTCTGTGGAAACCATGTAAGTTAATGAAGAATCTATATTAGAATCACCTCTTAGATGTGCAATTTCATATGGATTTTCAGCATTTTCAGCAATCATATTCGTGAACGTACCTCGACCAATGTGTGTTGACCACTTCATATATCTTAAGTGTTTAGCTATTAATTTTTGTTCATAGTCACCGTGATTATCTAGAAGGTTAATGAAGTTATCTTTTACTTTTTGAAAATATTGACGGTAACTTCTTTGGGACATAGCTTTTCCATCCCTGTTAACAAATAAAGCGTTTGAACCATCGTTAGTTTTATAAAGTTTAATATGATCACTGAACAAACTATGCCCCCAATCATTTATTTCAAGGATTCTTTGACTTCGTTCTCTTTTAACTGAGGAATGTTCCTTCAAGTCGGTTCTAAAATTTTGATTCTGAAGCTTTAATATAAAATCACCTTCTTTCATTCGACGTGATACTTGTACTCTCCGTAAATTAATAATTTCAGAAACCCTCAAACCACCGAAAATTTGAAAATAAATACCTAAAGCAATTGGTTTTGCGACTGAAATTGCTACTTCTAAAAGTAATGGAATATAATTGTGAGGTAAGGTATATTCTATTTCCTTAGCTGTTCTTGAAGGATATATCGGTTTGAAAGGCGATTCAGTATAAATTCCGAATTGAGTTTCTTTTTGACTAAACTTAAATTCGGGAAATGAATCTAAATCATTTACTTTTAGAAGCCATGCATAAAAATGTGTTAAAGTTCGTTCTGCATCTTTGACCGTATCTCTTCTAACACCTGATAAGGCCAGCTCATTTAGGTATTGTGTGCCGTGATGTATCTTTAGCTCTTTTAAAGATGATATATTTATTTTTTTTCGATTCATCACTAAGTAATTTAGAAATTGCACTGTATTATTAGAATGTTTTCTCTGGGTGTTGTACTCTTTATTTTTCCAGTTATCTGTTATGAACTGACTTATAGGATGAATTATATGAACATTTAATTGGGTGTCTTTAAGTCCTATAACTGCAAAGTGCTTCTTGTCTGTTTTTCCATTATTAAAATAAACATAGTCTATCCAGGCTGAAATAGTACTGAATTTTATGTCTTTGTTACTATCTAATTGAATAATTTTATTAATCATAATGTAGCCCCTTTCCTTATTAAATATTTATGTTATGCTCTTATTGATTAATAGGGTATCAACTTTAATACTATTAAAGTAAATATGTTTAAAAATAATTTTTATATTGAAGAATTATAATGTTGATTTCATTGAGACTATAAAATAATGTGCATTTACTTATAGTTATGAATTTAATGATATTGAATTTAGGATAATAATACTTACATCCTTTATGTACATTATTTTATATTGGTTATTCAGCTTGGAATCCTTCGGTTCTAAGTGTTTCATTGGTATTATGTTCTTAACATTGTGTACACTATAATTATGTACAGTAATATGTAGATAAGCCGGACGTGAAGGTGAACTCGTTGCAAGGTGGATCATCGACTATGTGAAAGTCAACAAGCCGATCAAGCGTCTGTGGATTTCATCTGTAACTGACAAAGCAATTTCACTGGGGTTCCAAAATCTGCAGCCTGGCAATAAATACCGCAATCTTTATCAGGCAGCTGTCGCAAGAAGTGAAGCGGACTGGTATGTCGGCTTAAATGCAACACGTGCACTGACAACAAAATTCAATGCGCAGTTGAACTGCGGCCGTGTACAGACGCCGACACTCGGCATGATTGCAGCGCGTGATGAGGAAATTAAAAATTTCCAGCCGAAAACCTTTTACGGTCTGGAAGTCGGCACGGATAAATTGAAGTTCAAATGGAAAGACGGCAATAACCATTCCACTTTTAATGAAAATAAAATCGAAGACATCCATAAGAAACTGAAAACGGACAGCCTGACGGTCAAAGACGTCACGAAGAAGAAAAAGAAACAGTTCGCACCGGGTCTTTATGATTTGACAGAGCTCCAGAGAGATGCGAATAAGATTTATGGCCTGTCAGCGAAAGAAACGCTGCAGACGATGCAGAACCTGTACGAACGTCATAAAGTATTGACGTATCCAAGGACGGATTCGAAGTTTATTTCCAACGATATCGTGCCGACTTTAAAAGAATGCATTCAGGCAAGCGGCATCGGCAGTTTCCGTAAAGTCGCGACGCAGATTTTAAGGTCGCCGGTCAAAGGGAACGGTTCGTTCGTCAACGATAATAAAGTGAGTGACCACCATGCAATCATTCCGACTGAAAGTACTGTACATTACAGTGATTTCAGCGAACGTGAAAAACGTGTATATGACCTCGTAATCCAGCGCTTCATGAGCGTTTTGCTGCCGCCGTATGAATATGAAGAGACGACTGTCCTGGCAGAGATTAACGGTGAAACGCTGGAATCAAAATATAACCGTGTACTCCAGCAGGGCTTCAAAGTCGTTTATCAAGAAGAAGCGGAAGGCAGGACGGTGGATGTTAAAAAAGGTGAAGAACTGACAGTGAGAAATGTCAATAAGACGACCGGTGAAACAACACCGCCGCCTAGATTTACAGAGGCATCTCTGCTGCAGGCGATGGAAAATCCTGCGAAATACTTCAACATGGATAAAGAGCATAAGAAGACATTGAGCGAGTCCGGCGGACTCGGCACAGTAGCGACGCGTGCAGATATCATCGATAAATTATTCAATACTTTTTATTTGGAGAAAAACGGCCAGGCAATCAGAATCACATCCAAAGGCAAGCAGCTTTTAGACCTCGCACCGGAAATTTTAAAGTCTCCTGTGACGACGGCAGTTTGGGAAAAGCAGCTGGAGCAGATTGAAAAGGGCCGGCTGGATAAGAAGAAATTCATCGAAGATATGAAGCAGCATACGAAGAGCATTGTTGCAGAAGTGAAACGCAGTGATAAGACCTTCAAGCATGATAACATTTCGGGACGTGACTGTCCGGACTGCGGCAGGCCCCTCCTTGAAGTCAAAGGCAAGAAAGGTAAGATGCTTGTCTGTCAGGACAGAGAGTGCGGTCACAGACGCAATGTTGCTAAAATCACCAATGCAAGATGTCCGAACTGTAAGAAGAAAATGACACTGAGCGGAGAAGGCGACGGTCAGATATTCACTTGTACATGCGGCCACCGTGAGAAACTTTCAAGTTTCAAGGCTCGGAGAGACAAGGCGCAAAAAGGCAAAGTCGATAAACGCACAGTGAATAAGTATTTGAAAAAAGATGAGAAGGAAGAACCGATCAACAATGCACTGGCTGAACAGCTCAAGAAACTGAACCTGGATGAATGATGTGTTCCTGGAAGCGGAGTGAGGTTAAGAAAAAACCTTTCTTAATCCAAAGGATGTGTATGTTAATGAACTTGCACTTTAATGAGAGCGGCATACAGGGCAGACTGGTCATTATGGTCATCAATCCTTATAAATTTAATGTTGAACTTAGAAATTGCCTCGGCTGGGCATAGTTTTATCTTCTGCCTGCCGAGTGGTGGGTTGATTGATATGAATAAGTCTTTGAAACACAAGTTTCAGAGGCTTATTTTTTAAGAGAGAATTTACGTATTATAGACATTCAGTTGAAGTAATATTACAATTATAAATGGATATACGGGACGATATAGCTAAAGCCAACATTAAAAAACTTAAAGGGGTTTTATAATGACACATGTCAGGGAGCTGTTGATTAACCAGTTTCATGCTAATGCAGATGATCCGAGTTTTTATGCGCCGCTTAGTGTCGTTTTACAAGGTTTAACCGAACAGGAAGCGGACTTTAAAGTCCATCCGGAAGCAACGACAATTCTGGAATTAGTAAATCACCTCATTTATTGGAACAGGACGTGGCAACACCGTTATAAATATAAGGATTTCAAAAGTGTAGAAACGATGGATAATGACGAAACATTTTTTAATCATGATCGTACTTCTTTTGAAAATAAAAGGAATGAACTGGTCGAACTGCTGATGCATTGGGATGAGCTGTTGGATGAAACGCAATTGGATGCAAGTGTCGCCGGCTTCCCGGTAGACGCAAAATGGTGGGAATTGATCAGTAATGCAGCTGCACATAATGCTTACCATATTGGGCAGATTGTTTTTATAAGAAAAGTGATAGATAATAAATGGAAGTCTGATATGTAAGCATTGTCAGCAGAAAGACAGGTGCATTTTTATGAAAATTATTGTCGACGCGGATGCATGTCCTGTAAAGGATATTATATTCAATGAAACTAAAGATAAAGATATTCCGGTCACTCTAGTTTCCAGCATTTCGCACTTTTCCAATCAGGATTTACCTGCACATGTGGAAACGATTTATGTGGATGCCGGCCGGGATGCAGCGGATTTCAAAATCGTTGCGCTCGCCTCAAAGGATGATATTGTCGTCACTCAGGATTACGGGCTTGCATCGCTCCTTCTGCCGAAAGGGACAAAGGTGCTTCATCATAAAGGTTTTGAGTATGATGATATGAATATCGACCATCTTTTGAACACCCGGCATATCAGTGCGGCCATCAGACAGGGCGGCGGCAGGACAAAAGGTCCAAAACCTTTTTCAAAGGACGATCAGCAGACTTTTTTAAAGTTGTTCCAAAATACGATAAAAAATTAACCCTCCGGGCTACGGAGGGTTTTCTCATATCATTTCCAATTCGAATGTCTCGCCTTTTTCATCTGCTCGACAATCCATTCTGCGGGTATCGTACTTTTCAGTTCGCTTTTAAACTGACGGCGGTTATTCACTTTCAGCATACTGCCTGCCATGCTTCTCGGTTTGTCATCCTGCCAACAAATTAAATCTGCAACAATCTCTTTTCTTTTGGAATGCATCTTCTGCATCCTCCCTTACCGGATAGTTTCCAATAAAAAAAGCTCAACTTTAAGAGAAGAGCATTCCAATGTATATATGCCTTATCTCTCAAGTTATACTTGTTGGAAGTAGCACAGTGCTCATAATGAGTCAGCTGCTGAAGTTTCACAGGGTCAAATCCCTCCACTTGATATAAATAAGTTTCGCTATTTTATTGTGGTCTTCCAACTATTATTAGACTGATTAAGATTAAAATATCAAGTGCATAAAAAATGAGAACCGCTTTTAAACGGATCTCATTTCTTTATTGTTCTATATATTCGAACAAAACTTCGTCATTTTCATCATCATATTCGACTGATAAATCATGGCCATCAAAAAACCATAGATCAGATTCATTGATATAAAACTCAATACCGTCCTTTTCGTATTCCACTGCTTTTTTTCTGTCATCTTTATCCAGGGTAAAAGCGAGCGAATAACCTTCACGGATTTTACTGTCACCGTATATCTGGACAATAAAGCGCACCTTACTTCCGGATTCCAATTCCACTTCTTCTTTGAACCAGTTCAATGCCTCATCTGTTACTGTAAGCCTCATATCACACACTCCTTAAAGTTGATGGCAATCTATCATTGATTTTATCCTATAACGATTCATTGAAGAGTGCAAATATTTCGAGCTTTCTAATAAATGGTTGACCTTATATAATCCGAGTGATAGTATATGGATTAATGAAATAATACTTTCTTATCAAGAGAGGTGGAGGGACCGGCCCATTGAAGCCTCAGCAGCAGACCATTTATGGAACTGTGCTAATTCCTGGAGCGAAAGCTTTGAGATGAGAAGAGATGACGGACGTTATCCTCTTTTTATCAAAGATAAGAAGGGGATTTATTTATAATTAAAATATTTAGGAGCGGATAATATGACAAATGTAAAAACTGGACCTTTCAAAGCAGATCATGTGGGCAGCCTGCTCAGACCAGAACGGATTCACAAGGCACGTGAAGCATATAAAAATAATGAACTTTCATCAAGTGAACTATATGATATTGAAACGGAAGAGATTGCGAAAGTGGTCGATAAGCAGATTGAAGCTGGATTGAAAGCTGTGACCGACGGTGAATTCAGACGCCGTTTCTGGCACACTGATTTCCTGGAGAATTTAAACGGCGTTGAAGGGTACGTTCCTGAAACGGGCTATGCATTTGTCGGTGAAGAAACTGAAGCATGGGATGTGCGCAATAAAGGAAAGGTTTCCTTCAATCAGGATCATCCGCATGTGAGGGACTTCAAATTATTTAAAGATATTGTCGGCGACCGTGCTGTGGCCAAGCAGACGATTCCGAGCCCGAATCAGTTGTTCAACGCAGGAATCAGAGACCTTGAGTACTATACTGATATTGATACTTACGCAGATGATGTCATTCAGACTTACAGGGATGCGGTCAAAGCATTTTACGATGCCGGCTGCCGCTACCTTCAGTTTGATGATGTGTATATCGCAGGACTGAACGCTGAAGAACTGCCGTTCAACGACAGCGGTCTCGACAGGGAAAAATTGATTGAACTTGCACTCCGTGTGGTCAACGGTGTTCTTGAAGACAAGCCGGAAGATCTGGTTGTCACGACACATCTTTGCCGCGGTAACTACCGTTCCAAATGGGCATTCGAAGGCAGCTATGCAAAAATTGCACCGGTATTGTTCGCCAAAGAAAAAGTCGACGGCTTCTTTTTAGAGTATGACGATGACCGTTCAGGCGACTTCCAGCCGCTGGATGAAATTCCGAATAACGGTCCGCAGGTAGTCCTGGGACTGTTCACATCGAAGCATGGTGAACTTGAGAATAAGGAAACAATCAAGGAACGCATTGAAGAAGCGACTCAGTTCATCCCTAAAGAGCAGATTTCCTTGAGTCCTCAGTGCGGCTTCGCTTCGACTCACCACGGAAACATTTTGACTGAAGAAGACCAGTGGAATAAAATCAAATACATCGTTGAACTGTCTGAAGAACTATTGTAATTGAAATGAAGGGCATGTGGCACGTTGAGTGCTGCATGCTTTTTTTAATGCTTTTGATTCAGCACCGTCACCAATGTTAAGATTTTGTATATTTTTATGAATCAGATGGATTTAAATACAAATCATTGGTAAATTTGAAGGGATTAACTTTATTATACGGAGGACAAAATGGCTCATAATTCAAACCTTGATAACGATAACCAATCAGGCGGAAACCTGATTGAGATATTACTCACTTCATTGCGACTCGGCCTGACTTCTTTTGGCGGTCCTGTGGCGCATCTCGCATACTTCAAAGAAGAGTATGTAAATAAAAAGAAATGGCTCGACGATAAATTATATGCGGATATTATTGCGGTCTGCCAGTTTCTGCCGGGGCCGGCGAGTTCACAGGTCGGCATCTCAATCGGTATGCTGCGGGGCGGCATAGCGGGCGGCGTATTATCTTTTCTCGGTTTTACACTGCCGTCTGTTTTAGTTCTGATTATTTTTGCACTGCTGTATCAGACCTTGAATTTAGAAGGCGCTGTATTTATCAACAGTTTAAAAGTCGTTGCTGTTGCAGTCGTGCTGCATGCACTGCTCGGCATGGGGAAAAATCTCGCGCCGGATATCCCGAGAATGCTGATGGCGGTTGCGGCGGCAGGTCTGATGCTGATTTACCCGAATGCATGGATTCAGATTTTGACAATCCTACTCGGCGGTCTGATCGGATATTTCCTGTTTAAAAATAAAGCGGAAAATAAATTGACCAATTTCAGATTCAATCTGACACGTAAAATAGGCATCATTTCATTCAGTACATTGATAGGACTGCTGATTTTGCTTCCGCTGCTCAATTCACTGTTTGATAATCAGTATTTGAATATATTTGATATCTTCTTCCGTGTCGGTTCCATTGTGTTCGGCGGCGGACATGTGGTCCTGCCGATGATTGAAAGGGAAGTGGTGCCGACCGGTCTGATTTCAGCGGATGAGTTTCTTGCAGGTTACGGTATGGCACAGGCGGTGCCGGGGCCTTTATTCACATTCGCAAGTTACCTGGGAACGGTCATGCTGGGCACTATGGGCGGTATTATTGCAACGATCGCAATGTTCCTGCCGTCATTTCTGCTGGTCATGAGTGCGTTGCCGTTTTTAAATCTTCTGAGAGGAAATAAAAATTTCCAAAGCGTTCTGATGGGGGTCAATGCGACTGTAGTCGGTATTCTGCTTGCTGCATTCTATGATCCTGTATTTATAAGCGGGATCAATTCGGGCAGTGATTTCTTCCTGGCATTGTTATTGTTCTTCCTATTATATAAAATGAAGGTACCCGCCTGGATGATAGTTATCCTTGGAGTTGCTGTCGGATATCTATTACAATTGTTGCCAGGTGTTTAGTATTTTAAAGGATAGGAATGAAGCTTTTGTATATTTTATTGTTTGTTTTATTTGCAGGTTTAATTATTAAATCATTTTATACACATTACTTTTCAAAGACAAAGCGATATTTTGCTTTTGATGACCGGAGATATCGTGAAGAGGACGATTTCCTGAAGATACACGCACTGAATATCGGTAAGCTTGAACGTATATTTTTGTATTTGATGCTAGCTACATACCTCGCCGCATTGTCCGTGTTCATCTTTACCGACCACCCGGCCGCCATATGGATACTTGCGACGGTATTGGCATGGCAGTTTGTACTCAGCATGTTCATCGATTTGAAATTGTATTCTGCATTTCATGATAAAGGGCATTTATTCATGGTGGTCATATGGTTAATTTTGATTGTGGTATTGTATTTTGGGTTATCAAGATTTGATATTTACGCATAATTTATGATTAGGAGCAGTGCATGATATGAGTAATCAGAAAATAATATTTTTCGATATAGACGGAACGCTTTATAATAATGAAAAAGTAGTGCCGGAATCGACGAAAGAGGCTGTGAAGGTGGTTAAGGATGCCGGTCACATTGTGGCAATTGCGACTGGCCGTTCACCGTTCATGTATGAAGACCTTCGTAAATCATTGGGTGTCAATACGTTTGTCAGCATGAACGGCAACTACGTAGTGTATGAGGATGAACTGATCTACACAAATCCTCTGAATGCGAAAAGACTTGAGGATATTACAGAAGTTGCCATGGAAAACGACCATCCACTCGTATATCTGGATGATAAAAATATGTTGTCGAATATGCCGGAACATGAATATATAACTGAAGGCATCTCAACATTGAAGCTCGGCTTCATGCCGGGTCATGATCCGGCATATCATATCGACCGTGATATTTACCAGTCACTGTTGTTCTGTCCGAAAGGTGAGGAGCATATTTATAAAAAACAGTTCGATGACTCTTTTCAGTTCATCAGATGGCATGCGTACTCGATGGATATTTCACCGAGAGACGGCTCGAAGGCTGAAGGCATAAAAAAGGTCGTTGATAAGATGGGCTTTAATATCAATGATGTATATGCTTTTGGCGACGGTCCGAATGATATCGAAATGCTGCAGTATGTGCCGAACAGTTTTGCCATGGGCAATGCACAGGACGAGATTAAGCTGCAGGCAAAACATGTGACTAAAAGCGTTGAAGATAACGGAATTATGCACGGCTTGCAGTCAGCGAATCTGATATAAAATGTAAGTCTGTCATGTTTATCATCAGCATTACGGGGAAGATGTATAGTGTTACACATCAAGTTGACTATAATGCTTATAATAAAAACCAATTATTTGAGAAAGGTGATTTCATGGTACAGATTACAGAAAAGAACAGAGTCATTGAATCATTGAACAAGCAGCTCGCGAACCATACGGTATTATGGGGCAAACTTCACAACTACCATTGGTATGTGAAGGGTGCGCATTTCTTCTCACTGCATACGAAGTTCGAAGAACTTTATGATGCAACCGGCGTAATAGTAGACGATATTGCAGAAAGAATTTTAGCAATCGGCGGTCAGCCGATCGGCAAGCTGAAAGAAGCGCTCGAAGAATCAAGCATTGACGAAGGTGAATACGGCTTAAGTGCTGATTCCATGGTCAAACAGCTTGTGGATGATTATGAAGTGATTACAGCAGAGCTGAGAAGCGGTGTGAAAGAAGCAGAAGATGCCGGCGATGATTCGACTGCAGATATGTTTATCGCTTATATCCAGGGCATAGAAAAGGATGTCTGGATGCTGCAGGCTTACCTTGGTGAAGATGTTTCCAAATAATGATTGAGACGATTCCTGCGGGCAGCATCCCCGTAGGGATTTTTTATGATTCAGAAGTTTATTTTTAAGAAAATAAAACCTTATTTATAATAATTCTAAATAGAGTTGCGATAGCATTTTTAATGTGGTATATTATATACAGAAGTTATTTATAATAATTCTAAATAAGGGAGTGTTTTCATGGTACAAATAACTGAAAAGAACAAAGTCATTGAATCATTGAACAAGCAGTTGGCGAACCATATAGTCTTATGGGGAAAACTTCATAACTTCCATTGGTATGTTAAAGGTGCACATTTCTTTTCTCTCCACACGAAATTTGAAGCGCTCTATGACTCAACTTCAGGCATAGTGGATGATATTGCTGAAAGAATTTTAGCGGTTGGCGGTCAGCCGATTGGAAAACTGAAAGAGGCACTTGAGGAATCAAGCATTGACGAAGCTGAATACGGGCTGGACGATAAAGCGATGGTCGGACAGTTGATAGAAGACTATGAGATTATCATTGCAGAACTGAGAAGCGGTGTGAAAGAAGCAGAAGCTGCAGGAGACGACTCCACAGCTGATATGTACATTGCTTACATTCATGAAATCGAAAAGAACAACTGGATGCTGCAGGCATACTTGGGAAATGATGTTTCAAAATAATAGACATTAAAAAAGGAGGCGCGGGTGCGCCTCCTTTTTTATATGGGTTCAACAAACAGGTAATTGCCAAGTGAAATACTGATTTGTATTTCCTTATCTTCTTCAGCTGTGAGTGTAATCAGATCAATAGATGAATCTATGTCAGTGACTGTAATGCGGTCACCTATATTCAAGTGTTGATTTTTAAAGTATTTAAGCAGTTTTTCTTCATCGACAATCCTAGAAATCACGACTTCATCTCCGACCTCCGTTTCGGAAATTGTAACGGTATGATCTTCCTGTACATCCATCAGGTTAATCTTTATCGCGCCGCCATGAGGGCAGTACTCAGGATAATCCAGGTATGTTTCCAGCTTGTCTGCAACATCATCACTTGTGGTATGCTCAAGCAGTTCCGCCTCTGGGTGTACATCCTCTATATCGAACCCCAGTTTCTCTACTAAGAAGACTTCCCAGAGCCGGTGTTTTCTGATGATTTCTTTGGCGTATGCTGTACCTTTATCTGTCAGAATGCTGCCTTTATAAGGCGTGTATTCCACCCATTCAACTTTTACCAGGCTGTTCATCATTTCCGTCACTGTCGGCGGCGAAATGTCCAGCCGGTTGGACACTTCTTTGTTGGACACACGGTTGAACCGTCCGCCAAGTTCGAACAACACTTTAATATAATCCTCTTTAGTCGGGCTCAAATCATACACCTCTTCTTCAATTTAATATTCGTCATCAATAAGGTCTCAGCTCATATTTTATACGTGAGTAATGGGTGAACTCTTCCCCGCGGAGTGTCAGCATGTAGCGCCCATCCGTTTTTACGATATACCCTTCCACTTCAAGGGTCTCCAGCTGATGTTTAGTTTCCGACTGGGTGAGGTTGAAATGTTTGGAGATTCCATTCATGGAAATCGTTTCATGTTCATCCTCGCTCATCAGCATCAGAATCATAGCATGCATGAATTCTTTTTTCTGACGGCGTTTCTTTATTTTAAGAATGATATAACCGTCCGGTTTGAATAAAAACACCATCGTAAAAATTAAAAATGCGACAGTCGCAGTGGCACCGGACATCGACAGGTCGAGATTATAACCGATCAGATATCCGAAAGTACTGTTTAAAACGGCAAAAAGAGCGGTTAAAGATATCATGTGACTCAGCCTTTTTACAAGCAGATAAGCAGTCAGTGCCGGTGCGACAAAGAAGTTGATGACAAGTATTGCACCGACTGCGTCAAATGCGACGACCGCAGTTACGGATACGAGTGTCATCAGCATATAGTAGATCAGCGTTGTACTGAATCCGATAACGTAGGCGAATTTAGGGTCGAATGTTGAGACTTTGAGTTCTTTGTAGAACAATGCGACAAAACCTGTATTGATGATGAGTAACAGGCCGAGCTGCCAAAGGGCTCTCGGGATGCTGAAACCGAATATTTCAATTCTGTTGAGCGGTGCAAATAAAACCTCGCCTGCAATGACGACATCTATATCCAGATGCACATTATCGGCATATCTGGAAATTAGAATGATTGCAATCGCAAAAAGGGCGGTAAAGACAATGCCGATCGATGCATCATTTTTAATCAGGTTTGTCTGATTGATCAGCTGTATGAGATATACGGTCAATACCCCGATCAGTGCAGCGCCGATAATCAGCCATGGTGACCGGATATCCTGTGTGATGAAAAATGCAAGAACGATACCGAGCAGTATTGTATGGCTGATGGCATCTGTAGTCATCGCCTGTTTTTTCAAAATAAGAAATACACCCAGCACACTCGTTGCGAGTGAGGCAATAATAAGTACGAAAAGAACTTCTATCATGATGACTCACCTCGCACTTTCATTATTTGACGGGTAATCAGACCCTTTCTTCCAAAAAGGATGGAGGCAAAAACAAATACGCTGAGCACTATGATGATTGACGGTCCTGTCGGGAAGCCGGCAAATGCCGTGCTGATATAAGTACCGATGAATGCAGCGACCGCCCCTGAAATGCCTGCGATAATTATGACTGTCTTAAACCGGTTCGACCACAGCAGACCGATTACGCCCGGAGCAATCAACAAGTTCACGATTAATATCGCACCGACCGCTTTCAGGCCGACAGCAATCAGCAATATCGTCATTGATAAAACCAGGAAATTGATGAGTGACGGGTTGATACCGACAGTCGAGCTATATATCGGGTCAAATGTATAAATTCGTATTTGATGATAAAAGATGATGAATAATAAAAGACTGATGACTGAAGCAATCAGTATCAGGTATACATCCAGACGCAGCATGTAAGCGGCCTGACCGAATATATAATCATCGATGCCCTGTGTATTTTTGAAAGCAGGGTTGCCCTGGACAAAACTTTTAAGTGCCATACCGAGTCCGAAAAAAGATGACAAAATCAGTCCCAGAGCACCATCCAAAGTGATCTTGGAGTGATTGGTAACCATCTGGATGAAGAAAAAGGCAATGACACCGAAAATGACGGCGCCGATGGTCAGTGACAGTGTATCTGTGACACCGACAACCATAAAAGCCAGAATGATTCCGGGAAAAGTTGCGTGGCCGATTGCGTCACCAATCAGGCTCTGCCCTTTGATGACACTGATCGTCCCGACAATTCCACTCGCAAATGACAGCAGCGTCGTACCGATAGCGACAATTAAAAATGTGTAACTCGTCAGCAACTCCATTATTTCACCGCACTGACTTCGCTGTATGCTTTATCAATATTTTCCTCTGTCCATACTTCGCTGATTTTTCCGCCTGCGAAAATTGTTTTATTCATAATGATCACATGGTCAAAATATTCTTTGACCGTGTCCAGGTTATGGTGGACGATCAGAAACGTCTTGCCCTGTGCTTTAAGAGATTTGATTGTTTTGATGATCAGCTTTTCGGTCGTGATATCGATGCCCTGAAGGGGTTCGTCCATAATATAGATGTCAGCGTCCTGACAGATTGCGCGGGCCAGAAAGACACGCTGGCGCTGACCGCCGGACAATTCACTGATCTGGCGATTTCTGAATGCTTCCATCTTCATTTCCCTGAGTGCTTCCATGGCAATTTTACGGTCTTCTTTGTTAGGGCGTTTAATCCAGCCTTTATGAACATATCTGCCCATCAGTACGACATCGAGTACGGTGGTCGGAAATTCCCAGTTGACCTCTCCTTTTTGAGGTACATAGGCAATATCCCTCAATGCTTTTTTACTCTTTGAACCGTTAATGAGGACCTCTCCTGAAATGGGCTTTATCAACTGCATGATCGATTTGATCAGTGTCGATTTTCCGGCGCCGTTCGGCCCGACAATTGCGGTGATGCTGTTTTCCTGGAGCGTCATATTCAAATGCCATATTGCAGGCTTTTCATCATAGGCAACAATTAGATCTTTTATTTTTATAATATCTTCAGTCATACCAGAACTCCTATTTTAAATTCTCGACGATTAAATCGATGTTGTGTTTAAACATACTGATATACGTATCCCCGGTTTCACCTCGGGGTGCAAGCGAGTCGGACAGCAGCGTACGGTTTTCCCCGCTGATGACTTCCACTTCGACACCTTCTGATGCAACGATTTCCTGCAGGCGTGTCATACGGTCGGGGTTTGTTGTGGATTCAAGGAATATTGCATTAATATCATGTTCGACAATGAGTGCGGCCGTATTTTGAATCTGATTGTTCGATACTTCAGAGTCGGTGGAGAAACCCTGCGGTGCATGAACGTCAATGTCATAGCTTGTGGCCAGATAGCCGAATGCATCGTGGGGTGTGATGAGGATCCTTGATTCACGCGGCACTTCTTCAATGCGCTCAGTGACGTAATCATCGAGTGCATCCAGTTCATCGAAATAAGCGTTTAAATTCTCCTGATATGCCGCTTCACCGTCAGGGTTCATTTCTATGAGTATCTCCGAAACATTAGTCATAGCTTCTTTATATAAATCAATATTGAACCAGAAGTGCGGGTCGACTTCGGAGCTGCCCTCTTCCTCCATCGTCTCGAGCGAAGAAGTATCCAGATCATCTGCTACTGGAATCCCTGTTTCAAGCAGGTCAATCATACGGCCTTCAAAGTTCAGTCCCTGGTATAAAATAAAGTCCGATTCATTTATCTTCCTCAGATCACTGGCTTTCGGCTGATAGACATGGGGGTCTTCACCGGCAGGGATGATGAGTTCCAAGTTGAAGTCATCGACATCCTCTTCCAGCACGGACACCATGTCATATAGAAATGTTGTCGTGACAGCAATCTGTGTTCTGTCATCCGTTTCAGCATTTTCATCCTGGCCGCTGCATGCCGCCAGAAATATCGCTGAAACAACGATGGATAATAGCATTTTTCTCATCAATAAACCTCTCTCCAGTGAATGAATAGTCTGTCAATATAATATTTAGGATACCCTAAATATTATATTTAGTCAACGCTAAAAAATGACCGCTGCGGGCTTAACACCGCAACGGTCACTCAGCAATTTATTTGGTTAATCATCTTTTCTGATGTTATATTTCCATGCTTTGTCTTTATCCATCATCTTGATGGCTGCAAAGATCAGTATGAACTGGATGGCAATAATCGGTATACCCATCATGCCTGAAATCACTTCAAGCGGTGCGAGTCCGCCAATCTGCATCAGCGTCAGTGCAAGCACAGTAATGATTAATGAAACGAGGATGCGGACAAATTTAGAAGGGTCCTGCTCACTCATGTCATTTTTACTTGTATAGGCTGCAATGGTAAATGTCGTTGAGTCCAGAGTTGTCGTCAGGAAAATCAAAGCGATGATGATGAACATTACCATAATGATGCCGGATAACGGCAGTGTTTCAAGGATATCCGGAATAATGCTCACAGGTTCGTTGTCCGCTGCCGATGACAGCACATCGAGTTGACCGGTCAGTTGACGGTGTACACCAATACCGCCGAGAATACCTGTTGCGATCCAGGATAATGCCGTGGGTGCGACTAAATATGTGAGTATCATTTCTTTTACTGTACGGCCCTTTGATATTCTGGCTGCAAAAATACTGTGAAGCATGGCCCATGTCGCGTTATAGGCAAACCAGAAAACCAAATGGTTTTTAATGAAAGCCGTCTGTTCTATTACGGTCGATTCAGTAAAGAATGAGAATGTTAAATAATTGGACATGAGATGACCGACAGAATCTGTAAAGAAGTCCATTATAAATATGCCGGGGCCAACAATCAGTATGAAGAGTGCGAAAATACTTGCCAGATACATGTTCATCACACTGAGTCTTTTTATCCCTTTATCTATGCCTACATATGCACTGATAGAAAATAATATGACCCATACAACAGTAACGATCAACGTCATAGTGAATGTTACATCAGTGTTGAGTAACGAAGCGAGGTTTGAAGTAATAATCGGTGTCCCGAGACCCAATGTCACTGCAGCCCCCGATAAAATACTCACTAAAAACAATATGTCCAGCAGGGTGCCGCCGATACCGTCTGTAAATTTATCCCCGAATAAAACTCTTGTGGCTTCTGAAATGCGCATTTTCGGTTTTTTCTTTACATGAATGATGTATGCAATGGCAGGCGCTGCCATAACGAATATGGAGAATGTCTGAAAGCTCCATATGAACATTGAATAGGAATTACCCCACAACATGGCTTCAGGCACAGCCGCTTCAATTCCCGCCGGCGGGTTGTTGGCAATCTCCGGCCACTGCACCAGACCTGTTCTCATAATTGTAGAACCAAGTCCCATGGCAATTAACAGACATGAGTATTGGAATAATGTAAAATCAGGCTTTTCCTCCGGGTCTCCCAGCACAACTTTTCCGTATTTGGAAAATGCCATGTAAAGCCCGATGATCAGTAAAATATTCGCATACCATATATATCCCCAGCCAAAATTAGTGACAATCGAATCGAATACATTGTTCAGTAAGTCGAGTGATTCTGATTCGTATAAAGCGAAGGGGATACTGATGAGAATGATTATTATGACAGCTGGAATTAAAATCCGCTTATCAATCAAATTCCATCTGTTATTATTTCCATTCATCTTCTCCACGTCCTTTTATATGAAATTTACATACAAGTGTAACATAAAAAAGCACGCTATATTAAGCGTGCTTTTAAAGTGGGTCATTTTTCGAGCAGTGCTTCTTCTTCATCTCGTGAATGAATTTCGTTCACTATGATAATTGAGCTTGAAAAATCGACAAGCTTCTGGAAATCAATCTCTTTATTTTCGAGTTCTTTTTTCATGAGGTCGACAATGATTTTCATCAGGTCATGATCGCGGGTCAGATGCTGGACCTTATCGTGAAGGTCCGGATTTTTCTGAACAGCCAGTGTATAGAGGCCGTCTTCCTCCTCTTCAGTGTCAGCATGGACGATGATCTTGCCTACGACGAATTCTATGAATGAGGTGATTTCTTCAGTCAGATGCTCATATTTCTTCTCTTCGAGCAGTTCTCTCATTCCTTCTATTCTTTCTTTTGCGCCGCCGAGACCTGCGTCATGAATCGCCTTATGGGAGTCGAATTTTTTTAAAGCCGGTCCTACCATTTTAAAATCCCCTCTCTTAATCTTCTTTTGGTAATGGGTTTGTGGCCCACATTTCAGTATTTTTAACGAATGTACGCGGATGAATCTTCAAGTTATTAACTATTATATCAGCAATGTCCTCGGGCTGGGTCATGGTGTCCTCTTGAAGGGTGCTGTTGCCGATCAGTGCAGTATTGACTGCCGAAGGCGTTAAGTAGGACATGCGGATATTGTGCGGCCGCATCTCTTTGAGCAGTCCTTCAGTCATTCCGATGACAGCGAATTTAGTTGCCGAATACAGTGAGCCGCCCGGGCCCGAACGGAGACCTGAAACCGATGCGATATTGACGACATCTCCACTTTTCTGTTCCACCATGGAAGGGAGAACGGCTTTCAGCATATGATACATTCCGAAGACGTTTACCTGCATCATCTTTTCAAAATTTTCAGTTGTGGACTCTAGAAACGGTCCGTTGCCCATCATGCCGGCATTATTGATTAATATATCAATCGAGTCAAACTCTGCGGTGATTTCTTTGACGGCCTCTTTAACACCGGCTTCATCAGAAACGTCCGCTTGCACCGACAGTACTTTCACACCGGTATCGGTGAGGTCTTTTTTTGCAGTATTCAATGCACTCTCGTTACGTCCGATGATTGCGACATTCACGCCTTCGTTGGCAAGACTTAGTGCGGTATGGTAGCCGATGCCCCGGTTGCCACCTGTAACAATTGCATTTTTACCTTGTAAACTTTGCATATAAACGCTCCTATCATTATTTACTGTCATTGTATCAAAGGCCGGCGTATCAATCATTGATAAAGCATTTGTATTTATATAAAATAAAATTAAGATGATATAGTTGGAGTGGGGGAGATATGAAGATGGAGAAATGGCTTGAGGTTGCACAGGAGCATGATAAGAAAGATACGATTCATAAGTACAGACAGGAATTTTATATCGGGGAAAATATATACTATATGGACGGCAATTCACTCGGCCTGATGAGCCGGCGTGCCGAAGAGTCGACGCTGGACGTTTTGAATGATTGGAAGACGCTTGCGATCGAGGGCTGGACGAGCGGGGAGAGACCGTGGTTTTATATGTCGGAAGATATCGGTGAATCAATGGCAGGACTCATCAATGTGAATAAGGAAACCGTACTTGCGACAAATTCCACGACGACGAACATTCACCAGACGGTCAGAACGCTTTATCAGCCGACTGATTCAAGAAATAAGATTTTAGTTGATGATCTGAATTTCCCTTCAGATATATACGCGGTCCAGGCTGTGCTTGATGATTGCGGATACCCGGACAGCCTGGTGAAAGCGAAAAGCCGTGACGGCCATACATTAAAAACGGACGACATCATAGACTTGATGGATGAATCTGTGGCACTGATTCTGCTGCCGGCAGTATTATACAGAAGCGGGCAGATTCTGGATATGAAAAAATTAACGGAAACGGCTCATGAAAAAGGCATCATCATCGGTTTTGACTTATGCCATTCAATCGGTGCAATTCCTCATTATCTTGAGGATTGGGGTGTGGATTTTGCAGTCTGGTGTACGTATAAGCACTTAAACGGCGGACCGGGTTCTGTTGCGGGTCTTTACGTCCATCCGAGACACCATTATCTGGGTGTGTCTTTGAAAGGCTGGTTCGGAAATAATAAAGAGAGCCAGTTCGATATGAATCACGAGTTTGATGCAGCGGCGGATATCAGCCAGTATCAGATCGGTACGCCGCACATACTGTCCATGGCACCGCTGCTCGGGGCGCTCTCTTTATTCAACGAAGCGGGAATGGAAGAAATCCGTAATAAATCGCTCAATCTCACTGATTTCATGTTGGAAATGCTGGATGCGGAATTCAAGGCGTATGATATTGAAGTGGTGACGCCCCGCAGCCATGAAGAGCGCGGCGGCCATATACTGATCGGTCACAAACACGCTGCCGGCATCAACGCCGCTTTAAAAGTGAAAGGTGTTATTCCTGATTTCAGGGCGCCGAGTTATGTACGTATTGCACCGGTCGCACTTTATAATACTTTTGAAGATGTTTATCATACGATGAGAATTTTAAAGGAGATCATGGAAACGAAAGAATATGAAGACTTTGATAATAAGCGGGGTGTGGTCGCATAATGTGGATCGATATTACGCAGACACTGACGAATGACATTGCACACTGGCCGGAGGATACGCCGTTTAATTTCGAAGTGCCGGTAACAAAGAAGGCTACCGGCTCCGTCAATATTGGTAGGATTACGACGAGTACCCATATGGGGACGCATATTGATGCGCCGTTTCACTTTGATGACAACGGGGAAACCGTTGATTCACTGGATATTAACCGTTACATCGGATCGGCCACTGTAATTGAAGTGTACGACCAGGAAGAAATTACAGAAGCACTGCTTTCAGAACATGATATACAGGGAACCATATTGCTTGTGAAAACGCAGCGAACATATGAAACCGGCATTTTTCCGGAAAAGGTCCCTGCTTTGACTGAGGAAGCGGTCGGGTATATTGCCGGCCTCGGCATCAAACTGTTCGGCATCGATGTTCCATCTGTCGATGATATTGATTCCAAAGATTTAAAAATTCATCACACACTTTATAAGAACGACATCATGATTATAGAAAACGTTGTATTGGAAGAAGCACCGGGCGGATATTATGACTTTATCGCTTTGCCGCTTAAAATAGAAGGTGCAGACGGTTCACTTGTCAGAGCGGCCGTTAAAAAAAGGGGGAGTGACAATGTCTGAATATCAGGATAAGACATTGAGCGGGGAAAGTGTTAAGACAGACTTCAATAAAGATATGACATACGGGGAGTATTTGTCATTGGAACAAATATTGACAGCACAGAAACCTTTGTCAGATGAGCATGATGAGCAGTTATTCATCATCATTCACCATGTTTCTGAATTATGGATGAAACTGATGATCCATGAACTGAATTCTGCAATAGAAGATATCAGCAGAGACGAGTTCAGAGTCGCTTTTAAAAAGCTTGCGAGAGTGGCGAATGCCCAGAACCAGATCATTTCTTCATGGGATGTATTATCCACATTGACACCGAGTGATTATTTGAAATTCAGGGAGATACTGGCGAACGCATCGGGATTCCAGTCTTATCAGAACCGGATGATGGAATTCTGTCTCGGATTCAAAACGACGCATGCGCTGAAAATATATGAAAAAGACCCTGAAATATCCGCACGTTTGAAAAAGCAGCTGGAGACGCCAAGTATTTATGATGAAACAATCAAAGCGGTGCACAGAGCAGGCTTTGATATTGATGAATCTGTTCTGAACCGGGATATTACAAAGGACTATGAACCGAATGATTCAGTAAAAGAAGCATTTAAGCAGATATACCTTAACCCGGATGCGCATTTTGAACTGTATGAGCTGCTTGAAAAACTTGTGGACATAGAAGATCGTTACAGCCAGTGGCGGTTCAGACATATGAAGACGGTCCAGCGCATCATCGGCTTCAAAACAGGGACCGGAGGCAGTTCGGGAGTGAATTATTTAAAGAGAGTGATTGATAAGTATTTCTTTAAGGAACTATGGGACTTACGGACAGAATTATAATGAGGAGGAAGAGCCGTGACAGAGTTTGGTCAGACAAACATTTTTGATGATGTCATTAAAGAAGATGAAACGTTTGTAATAGTGGTTCAGGAAATTATCGACGAACCGAGCGGACTGCAAAAAAGAGTGCTGCGGGAATATCCAAGCCTGAAGATGGACCAGATGAAAAATCTTTTCGAACATTTAAGAGATTTTTATTTGAAAGAAGAACTGTCTGAAACTGGAAAGTATTTTGATATTACGGTATATACCAATGAAGATTATGCAGGGGAAAATATATATGCGCATATTAAAAGATACCGTCACAGCAAAGACTGGACGGCGACGACGAAGTAGAAATATCATAATTAAATTGAAAAGTATGGATAATCTCTGTCGTGCGGAATATTTACCTGTTATTTACAAAGATATAACATGCTGTAAAGATAGAATAATTTGTTACTAAGAGGATTAATACTTATAATAGATGTGTATACATAAGTATACTTAAAAATTATACGAAGTGAATCGGAGGATGTTCAAATGAGAATTATTGTAGCTGGAGGAGACGGTTTCTGCGGATGGCCGACTGCACTCTATTTATCTGAAAAAGGTCATGAAGTTACTATAGTAGATAACCTGGTTAGAAGAGAGTATGACAAAGAGCTCAATTCTAACTCAGTTACACCCATCGCATCACTGGAAGAACGTGTTGCGAAATGGAAGGAATTGACTGGTAAGGAAATCAAGGTTTACGAAGGTGATTTAAACCATTACGATTTCTTAAGTCTCGTATTCAAACAGGAAAAACCTGAAGCATTTGTTCATTTTGCGGAACAGCGTTCAGCGCCATACTCAATGATAGATAGAGAACATGCAGTTTACACACATCAGAACAACGTTATCGGAAATTTGAATGTACTGTATGCCATCAAAGAATTTGAACCGGACTGCCACCTGATCAAACTGGGGACGATGGGTGAATATGGCCAGCCTAATATTGACATCGAAGAAGGATATATTGAAGTAGAACATAAAGGAAGAAAAGATGTACTTCCGTTCCCTAAACAGCCGGGTTCTTTCTACCACCTGACTAAAGTGCATGATACAGACAATATCATGTTCGCATGTAAAATCTGGGGCATCCGTGCGACAGACCTTAACCAGGGGGTTGTTTACGGGCTGAATACAGAGGAAACATTAAAAGACCCTGTCCTTGTAAACCGTCTGGATTATGATGCAATCTTCGGTACTGCTCTGAACCGTTTCATTACACAGGCTGCAATCGGCCATGATATTACAGTATACGGTGCAGGCGGACAGACAAGGGGCTATCTGAACATCAAAGATACAGTGCGCTGTGTTGAAATTGCGGCTGAGAATCCAGCGGACCGCGGTGAATTCAGAGTGTTCAACCAGTTTACGGAATCATACTCTGTTCTGGAACTTGCAGAGAGAATCAAGAAAGTCGCTAAAGGTCTGGACATAGACGTAGAAGTTTCAAACGTCGAAAACCCGCGTGTTGAAAAAGAAGAGCATTATTACAATGCAATCAATACAGCACTGATCGACCTGGGTCTGGAACCGCATCTTCTGACTGATGAAGTGCTGGAAGAGATACTCACTTATTCACTTCAGCATAAAGACAGAATCATAGTGGATAACGTTCTTCCGACAGTGACCTGGAAATAAGAGTTTAGAAATGTGGAGGCTTTAACGGATGAAGATTGCGATTGTAACAGAAACATTTTTACCATCGACCGATGGTATAGTAACAAGATTGAAAAAGGCAATCGAATATTTTTTACGTGAAGGCCATGAAGTACTGGTAATCGCACCGGATCTTGGTGTGACGGAGTATAAAGGAGCAAAAGTGATTGGTGTAAAGCCGATCACTTTCCCTTTTTACAGGTACAGAAAGTGGGGCTTTCCATCACGTAAAGTTTATCATGAGCTGAAGAAGTTTGAACCGGATGTTGTCCATGCAGTGAATCCGCTGCTGTTGGCCACAAGCGCTGTCATTGCGGCGCAAAAATTGGATATTCCTCTAGTGTCTTCCTATCATACTCATTTGCCGAAATACTTAGATTTCTACAAAATATATAAACCTGCCAAACCATTACTATGGTGGTATATCAGAAGACAACATAAAAACGCGGATATGAACCTGGTGACTTCAGAAACGATAAAAGGAGAGCTGGATGCAGAAGGCGTTGAACGGCTGTCTGTAATTCCCCGTGGAGTCGATGTTGAAAAGCGACATCCGAAATTTAGAGATGCAGCGATGAGAGAGCGTCTGACAAACGGTGAACCTGATAATAAACTTCTGGTGTTCATCGGAAGGCTGGCAATTGAAAAAGAAATACATAGGCTTTTACCGATGCTCGAAAAAAGGAGTGATATCAGCCTTGCAATCATCGGCGACGGTCCTGCAAGAAATGAACTTGAAAAGGTCTTTGAAGGAACCAAGACGGTCTTCACCGGATTTCTTCATGGCGAAGAACTTTCCAGAGCTTATGCTTCAAGTGATGCGTTTATCTTCCCGAGCATCTCGGAAACACTGGGACTGGTCATTTTGGAAGGCATGGCCTCAGGGCTGCCTATCATTGCAGCGAAAAGTGGTCCGACAATGGAGCAGGTCTCCCATGAGGTTAATGGCATGCTCTATGAAAACGAAGATCTCGACAGCCTGTTGGACGCGGTCGAAGTCATCGATGAAGAAGAGAAATTCAATAATATAAAAGAAGAAGCGCGGAAAGAAGCGCTGAAGTTCTCATGGGACAACGCTTCAAAACGATTGCTTGATTATTATAAAGATGCAAGAGACCACCATTCGGTGGGCAGAAGTTAATAAATGAATAACTGTAAAGGAGTGATTTTATGAGAATGGTAGATATCATTGCGAAAAAACGTGATAATGAACCGCTGACAAAAGAGGAGATTGATTTCTTTGTCGAAGGTTATACGAATGATGACATTCCGGATTATCAAGTCTCAAGTATTATGATGGCTATTTTCTTCAATGATATGAATGATGAGGAAAGAGCCGATTTGACGATGGCGATGGTGGCTTCGGGCGATCAGATAGATCTGTCTGAAATCGGCGGAGTGAAAGTGGATAAACATTCCACCGGCGGTGTCGGTGATACGACGACGCTTGTTTTAGCACCACTTGTTGCGGCATTGGATGTCCCCGTTGCCAAAATGAGCGGACGTGGGCTCGGCCACACAGGCGGAACGATTGATAAATTGGAAGCGGTCGATGGTTTCCATGTTGAAATTACAGAACAGGAATTCATTAATATAGTCAATCGTGACAAAGTCGCGGTCATCGGACAGTCCGGCAATTTGACACCTGCAGATAAAAAACTATATGCATTGAGAGATGTGACGGCGACTGTGAACTCAATCCCGCTGATTGCAAGCTCAATCATGAGTAAGAAAATTGCAGCCGGTGCAGATGCAATCGTTCTCGATGTCAAAGTCGGAGACGGTGCATTTATGAAAACGACGGAAGATGCCACGGAGCTTGCTTCTGCGATGGTTTCAATCGGAAATAACGTCGGACGTCACACGATGGCAATCATTTCGAGCATGGAAGAGCCGCTTGGAAGAGCGATTGGGAACGCGCTTGAAGTGAAAGAGGCGATTGAAACCCTTAAAGGAGAAGGACCGGAGGACCTTACTGAGCTGAGCCTTGAACTGGGCAGCCAGATGGTGGTGCTCGGAGGCAAAGCCGAGACGCTGGAAGAAGCACGGACCAAACTTCAGGGAGTTATAGATGACGGCAGTGCTTTGGAGAAATTTAAAGTATTCCTTAAAAATCAGGGCGGTGATGCATCCATGGTGGATGACCTGGACAAACTGCCGCAGGCGAAATATACATTCGAAGTAGAAGCGGAACAGTCCGGATTTGTAGAAAAAATCGGATCGGAGGCAATGGGTGTTGCTTCCAGTATGCTTGGCGCCGGCCGTCAGACGAAAGAAGATGTGATTGACCTTGCTGTCGGTCTGATGCTCAATAAAAAAGTGGGCGACAGAGTCGAAACCGGAGAATCACTCGTTACAATCTACAGCAATACTGAAGACGTCGAAGCGGTAAAACAAAAAATACTCGAAAATTATAAAATTGGTGACAATGAGGCGGATATCGAACTCATTCGGAAAGTGATCACTGAATAATATAATGAGGAGCTAAACTATGATTGAAAAATGGATACCTCAATATGACAAATTAAATGCTTCAGAGCAGCAGCATTTGGATGAATCATTCAAAACGTTGGATATTGGGCATATTGAAAAAGTATATGAAGAAACATATGTAAATCCCGCAGCAGTTGATATGGAAAAAATAGAAGAGATTCAATACGTTTCAGTCAATGATATTGAAGATTTCCAGAAAGAGAAATTAAGGGAAAGAGCAGAGGGTTCCATCTATAAAGGTGAATTTGCGGTCCTTCTCATGGCCGGAGGACAGGGTACACGCCTGCAACATCCCGGTCCAAAAGGGACATTTTCTTTTGACGGCTTGTCATTATTCGAACTGCAGGCGAGACAGTTGAAGAAATATATATCGGAAGAGGGCGCACCGGTACATTGGTACATCATGACAAGCGATATCAACCATGAAGAAACGTTAAACTTTTTCGAAGAAAATAAATACTTCGATCTGCCTAAAGACAACATCCACTTTTTCAAGCAGGAACATTTCCCGCCGGTGAAAAAAGACAAGACATTATTATTGACGCCGGAAAAGGAAATTATGCTGACGCCAAACGGCAATGGCGGTATTTTTGCCTCATTATATAGCTCCGGAATGCTTGAAGATATGAAAAGCCGTGGAGTTAAGCATGTATTCATGAATAACGTGGATAATGCAGTGGTTAAAGTACTGGATACTCTTCTTGCAGGGCTTCATTTGGATAATGGCAATGAAGTCACTTCCAAATCCATCGCTCCTAAACCGGGCGAGAGCGTCGGCCGGCTGAGTCTGGTTGACGGCGTCAAGGCTGTTGTTGAATATACGGAACTGCCGGAAGGCACAGACAGACAATTTTTAAACGGCAACATAGGTATTCATATCTTTTCGACAGAATTTCTGGATACTGTAGGCAAAGCTGAAATGCCATATCATTTGGCATTGAAGAAGCTAGACTCTTTAGACAATGATTTAAACGAAGTTAAAGAAGAAGTGCTGAAGTTCGAGAAGTTTTATTTTGATGCATTCAAATATGCTGAAAAGCACAATACGCTGCAGGTGGACAGAAAAGGCGAATTTTCTCCGCTGAAAAATAAAGAAGGCAAAGACAGTGTAGAAACTGCATATCAGGATCTGAAATCCGAAGGATTGATTTAATGACTAAAAATGACGGGGCCGTAAATCAGGCAACAGAAAATAAAGAGACGAAATTAGAACGTTCACTGCGCGGTGTTATCCCGTTATCTTTTGGGGAAGAAGTCGGCAACAGTGTGAGCCACGGTGTAGCTGCCTTAATATTCATCTTTCTCCTTCCATTTACTGCGGTTTACATGTATGCAGAAGGCGGCGTTGAATATGCAGTTGGGGGCTCGATATATGTCATCAGTATTCTGCTGATGTTTCTGACTTCTACTTTATATCACTCGATGGCACATAATACAAAGCACAAGTATATTATGAGGCTGCTTGATCACAGTTTCATATATATTGCGATTGCAGGGACTTATACGCCGATTGCGATTTCTGTCATCGGCGGTTTCTGGGGCATGATGACACTGGTTATCCAGTGGGTGGCGGCCGTGCTGGGTATACTTTATAAAGTATTGAGTCCAAAAGTCAGTTCTAAAGTCAGCATGGTATTTTATATGGTGATGGGCTGGATGGCTGTTATCTTTACGCCGCTCATCATCAGTGAAACCGGCTGGGTTTTCATAAGTCTTATCGTACTCGGTGGAATCAGCTATACAATAGGCGCATGGTTTTATTCACAAAAGGAAAGAAAGTACTTTCATATGATCTGGCATTTTTTCATAATCATTGCAAGCGGGTTACATTATGCCGCAATTGTATTTTTTATTTAATGCAGATTAAACTTCACTTTTTATATCAGTTTGTTAAGATAAAGCATGGGTCAAAAATTTTAATGGAGTTGATTTGATGAAGATTGTCTTTTACGGTGCGGGAAACATGGCAAGTGCTATTTTTATCGGCATGATTGAAAATCGTGTTGTAGCACCTTCAGATATTTACTTGACGAGTAGAAGCATGCAGGAAAAAATAATGTTTTTCAAAGAAAATCTGGGTGTCAACGTATCATATGATGATCAGGAACTATTAAAAGACACAGATTATGTGATACTTGCAAGTAAACCACAGAGCTTTCCTTCTGTTGCAAGCAGAATACGGCCATACCTTGAACCTGAGACAAAAATAGTATCAGTCATGGCGGGTACGCAAATAAAGACCATTCGCCGGGAACTTAAAACCGAAAACCCGATTGCAAGAATAATGCCGAACACAAACGCAATGGTACAGCATTCAGTGAACGGCATATCATATTCCAGCAACTTTACTGACAGAGATGAACTGATAGAGCTGATGGAAAGTTTCGGTACTACAGTGACTGTGGAAGAGGATGAGATGCATAATATAACAGCTGCAACCGGTTCTGGTTCAGCGTTTCTATACTATATATATGAAATGTATGCTGAAAGCCTGATGGAACTCGGCTTTGATGAAGAAGAAGCGATGTTCCTCACCCGTAATCTTGTGATTGGGGCAGGTAAGATGGTTGAGGATTCAGAACTGTCTTTCAGCGATCTGCGTAAAAATATTACGTCTAAACATGGTACGACCGAAGCTGGTCTTGATGCCCTTGATGGAGACGGACTAAAGAAAATATTGATTAAGACGTTGAATGCTGCAGCAAGCCGCAGTGAAGAATTAAGTAAAGACGACGAGTGATATTGAAATACTTCATATTATATGAATATAATATGAAGTATTTTTTAAAGGAGGGCGTTTTTTTGAAAACCTTATATAAGAACGGCAAAATTTACAGTATGGACGCAGCAGGCGAGACTTATGACAACATAGTTGTGGAGGACGGCATCATCACCGGACTGAATATATTGGAAAACGAAGCAGATAAAATCGTGGATTTAAAAGGGGCGGCGATGCTGCCCGGGTTGAATGATACTCACATGCATCTGGTGATGCTCGGTAAAAAATTGCGGTCACTTGTTTTATATGATGAAAATAATATTGATCATGTAAAAGAATTGATTGAAAATCATCGTTCTGACAGAGAATGGGATATGATTCTCGGATACGATGAAAATAACTTTGAAGATAACTACCGGTTGAACCGTGCAGAGCTCGATGAGCTGACGGATAAACCGACAGTCGTCGCGAGAGTATGCCAGCATGCAGGCATAGTGAATACTAAAGCGCTTGAAGCACTCGGCATCGACAAAAATGTAGAAAATCCTGAAGGTGGATCTTATGAAAAGGATGCGTCCGGTGAACTGACAGGCTGGGTTTACGATACGGTGTTTGATAAGTTCAGAGAAGCGCAGGTGGATGACACCGTTGAATCAGTCAGTGATGATATTACACAGGCGGTGAAATACTTATATACGCTGGGTGTGACAGGTGTGCATACGGAAGATATGGCTGCGTACGGCCCCAATGATGTACCGCTCAATGCTTACTTGAATACCATCGGAAAAAATCAGCTTAAATTCAGAGTGAATCTTTTGAGGCATGAAGCAGTCTATGAAGAAATGATAGAGAAAAATCCTCAATTTAAAAAGGATTGGGTAGAAGAAGATGCGATGAAAATCTTTACCGACGGCGCTTTTGGCGGACAGACTGCTTTGATGAAGGAACCTTATGAAGGTTCTGGTGATATAGGACTCCAAATCCACACGGAAGAGAATTTAGAAAAACTGGTTAAAAAGGCGAGAAAGAACGGTGATGCTGTTGCTGTTCATATGATTGGCGACCAGGCAACCGAACTTGTGCTTGATGTGATAGAGAAGTATCCTGTCCAAAAAGGAAAGCACGACAGATTGATACATGTCAGCCTGCTTGATGAAGAAATGATGGACAGGATGGCAGCACTCGATGTCATATGCGATGTTCAACCGACTTTTCTGACTTCAGATATGCCCTGGGTAGAGGACTATATCGGTAAAGAAAGGGCAGATCGTCTGTACAATTTCAGGACGATGCTGGATAAAGGACTGATTCTTGGCGGCGGTTCGGATGCGCCGATTGAGGATGTGAATCCATTACAGGGGATTCATGCACTGGTCACGCGTCACGGGAAAACCGGTGTTTATAACAAAAATGAAACAATCAGTGTATTCGAAGCGTTTCAAATGTATACGAAAAATGCGGCTGAAATCGTGCACCGCAGTGACAAATCCGGACAGATCAAAAAAGGGTACCTGGCAGATTTTGCTGTCTTCGACAGAGATGTCATGGCTGTTGACCCGGATGAATTATTGGAAACGGAAGTATTATATACAATTATAGATGGTGAAGTGGTTTATCAAAAAGGAGGAATATAGGTGACATTAAAAATTGGTATTTTTGGAGCCGGACATGGCGGCGTGACTGCTGCAGCAGATTTAACTAAAGCAGGACATGAAGTGACTTTATATCAGTCCAAAGAATCGGAAAGAAACCTGGAAAAAATCAGAGAGAACAATGAAATCATTTTAAATGGTGAAGCGGTTAAAATACATTCGTTTACGAGAGATGTTGAAGAAGCGGTCAGTGGCCAGGATGTATTAATGCTGGCGATTCCCGCCCCTGCTGTGGAAAAGGTGACTGAAAACCTTGCGCCATACCTGGAAGACGGTCAGCACATATATATCAACAGTGCGAGCGCCATGTGCAGTATCAGACTGCGCAATGTACTTCAGAAGATGGGTATAGAAAAGGAAGTCAAAGTCGGGGAATCTATGTCGCTCACATACGCATCAAGGTACAATGCAGAAACAAATGAGGCGAATCTGATCGGCTACAATCAGCATAATCTGTTTGCAGCATACCCGGCTAAAGATACCGATGAGATGTTGGAAGTTTTAAGTGAAATGTATGACTTTGTCAAAGCGGATACGATTATTGAAGTAACATTAAATAATGGAAATCCGGAAAGTCATCCGGGTCCGTCAATTTTAAATGCGGGACGTATAGACTATGCGGGTGATTCTTTTTATTTATACAAAGAAGGTATAACGGAACATACAGTGAACGTCGTCCATAAAATTGATGAGGAACGTCAGAAAATATGCAGAGTGTTAGGTTATGAAGCGGTCGATAAATCTTCACGCAGTGAGAGGAGCGGTTATTTTGAAAAAGGGAAACCGCTGCTTGAACAATTCAATGAATCACCGATGCTGAAAGAAATACTGGGCCCGACTGATCTGGAGAATCGTTATATCACTGAAGATGTGGAAAGTGGACTTGTACTGTGGGCAAGTATCGCGGATGCTGTCGGTGTAGAAACTCCTGTGATGGATTCGGTCATAACGCTGACAGGTGTATTGCTTGAAAGAGATTATTTTGAAATAGGATTGACTTTGGATAAACTTGGCATCGACATAAAAGATGCGGAAGAATTAAATAAAATAATGGTCGGGTAAAAAATAAAGAGCTACTTTCGTAGCTCTTTTTATTTTTCTGTATCTTTTTTATAGTACTTGCCTTCTGTATGGAAAAATTCATTATACAGTTCCACAATTTTTGGAGACATTAGAATTACTGCAATCAGGTTCGGCAGTACGACAAAGAATAAAGTCAAGTCGAGCAGCGACCAGAAGAATGTTGCCCCTCCGATGGCACCGACAATAATAGAAATGATGTATACCACTTTAATCACTTTGCCTGCCCATAATCCAAATAGGAATTCAGCCTGTCTTGCACCATAAAATATAACGACTGTAACTGTTGAGAACACAAAGAAAATTAACGCGACGGCAATCATTCCACCGCCAAATGCTCCGAAAGTATCTTCGAAAGCGCGTGCTGTCAGAGATTCTCTGACACTGTCTTCATGGGCATCATTATGCTGCCAAACACCTGTCATTAAAACGACAAGTCCGGTAATTGTACAGATAATCAATGTGTCGACCAAAATTTGAATAACAGCCCAAAATGCCTGGCGAATCGGATGATCTGTTTGTGCAGCGGCGTGGGCAATGGGCGAAGTACCGAGCCCGGCTTCGTTACTGTATATACCGCGGGCAAACCCCCAGCGGATGGATTCTGCTAATACAACACCGGCGCCGCCTCCGAGCGCTGCGGTCGGGTTGAAGGCTTCTGTAAATACCAGTGCCAATATTTCAGGTACCATATCGATATTGATCAAAATGATGATAGAGCCCGCAATAATATAGAAGAAAGCCATTATTGGAACTAAGTATGAAGTTACACGTCCGATACGTTTGACACCGCCGAATACCACAACTCCGGCAAGTACAGCGACGAGGATGCCGGTAATCAATGGCGGAACGGAAAATGTGGTACTGACTGTGCTCGCAACGGAATTACTTTGGACCATTATACTCGGTATTAACTCGATCATCAGAAAAAAAGCATACCAGACAGCGAGAATTTTACCGATTTTTGGCCACTTAATACCATTCTGCATGTAGTACATCGGCCCGCCCACGTACTCACCAATCGCATTTTTCTCACGATAGTGGACACCGAGCGTCGTCTCTCCGAATTTTAATGCCATTCCGAGAAAAGCAATTACCCACATCCAGAATAAAGCACCGGGCCCGCCCAGCATTATTGCTACAGGCACACCGACAATGTTGGCGGCACCGATTGTCGAGGACAAGGCAGTCGTCAATGTCTGAAATGGTGTGATTGTGCCCCTGCCTTTTGATTTTTTACCAACTTGTCCAATTGTCTGCTGAAAAATGTAAAGTGGTTTTCTGAATTGGAAAAACTTCAAACGAAACGTTAGGAAAACACTTGTAACAAGGAGGGCGATTATAATTGGATAACCCCAAAGAAAGTCAGATATTGCTGTAATTATTTCCATCTCAAACATCCCCTATATTCAATTTTGAAATTATAAGCAAATGACATCTTTCAAATATTTTAAATAAATATTATAAAATATCGAGAGGAAATGCAATGATATTATCGGAATTTTCGGAAACATGTGTGTAGTACAGGGAAATGTCATTGGAATGAAATTATTAAAGTGGGATTAACGCCATGTTCTATTCACTTCACATGTAAGGTGTATACGAACCCCCTACATATCTAAGTTTATTTAGTTAATATTTACTTTTTATGGAGGTCCCTTCTGCAACAGGATGGATTGTTACAACACTTATCGGTCTGTTCTTCCTAGTGGAAGCTCTAAGCGTATTGAATTTAGAAATTCTAAACACGATTGGTGGAGCGATCATTGCTTACCTGCCACTTGTTTTATCAGCATCGATCATTCTGGCGCTTGGTTTTGTCGGAGGGAACATCATATCCTCTGTCATTGTTAAAAGCACAGGCAACAGATTCTTTGGTGAAATCGTTAAATATCTATTAATCATCGTTGCAGTATTCATGACTTTAGATCAGTTGAACTTTGCACAAAGCATCGTAAATGCTGCATTCCTTCTAATACTTGGTGCAGTTGCTGTGGCTTTCGCAATATCATTCGGTATCGGTGGGCGCTCATTTGCAGAAAAACAATTATCCAAGTTTGAACAGAAAGTCCGTTCAGAAGATAACAAAAATGAATAACTAAGACTTAAGTCTGAATATCCAAACATTTATCATAAAGTGTTTGGATATTTTTTAATTTTAGTATATTGATTATGTTATGATTGTTATATTGAATTTTGTAGATAAAGGAGAAAAACGATGTTATCAAATAAAGAAGTAGAAGAACTTCTAGGCGATATTAATGACCCGGTTTTAAACGTACCTTTTAAAGAAACTGAGGGTATCGTGGAAGTTAAGGTCAAAGAAGAGAAAGAACACGTCAGTGTGAAACTCGCCATAGGACGTTTAGGCGGACAGGAACAACTGGATTTACAAATGAAGGTTGTTGATTTATTAAAAGATAATGGCTTTGCCACAGTCGGTATCCGTTTTGAAGAATTGGAAGATGACCTGATTAATGAGCATAGAGGCAATGAGGCGTCTCCTATAGAAAGCAAATTCAGTGACGGCAAAACTGAGTTTATCTCGGTTGCTTCAGGTAAAGGTGGCGTTGGTAAATCGACGGTATCAGTCAACCTTGCAGTATCCTTGGCGAAGGCCGGTAAAAAAGTCGGTATTATTGATGCTGACATTTATGGTTTCAGCGTGCCTGACATGATGGGAATTGTTGATAAGCCTGCTGTTGAAGGTGAAAAAATCATTCCGGTAGAACGCTATGGTGTCCAGGTGATATCAATGGCATTTTTCGTAGAAGAGAACACGCCGGTAATCTGGCGCGGACCTATGCTGGGTAAAATGCTGACAAGTTTCTTCAATGAAGTACAGTGGGGCGAACTGGATTACTTGATTCTGGACTTACCGCCAGGCACAGGTGACGTAGCACTGGACGTCCATCAGATGTTACCTCACAGTAAAGAGATTATAGTAACAACACCACATCCAACTGCGGCATTTGTGGCAGCGCGTGCCGGCTCAATGGCATTGCATACGGATCATGAAATTATCGGTGTAGTTGAAAATATGAGTTACTTTGAAAGTGAAGTCAGCGGTCAGAAGGAATATGTATTCGGCACCGGCGGCGGAGAGAAACTTGCTGCAGACCTTGAAGTACCGTTACTGGGACAAGTACCGCTTGGTCAACCGAAGTGGGATCATGATGATTTTGCACCGTCTATTTATAAAGATGATAAAATCAGTGATATCTACACAGAAATTTCTAACAAAATCATTGCACAAAGTAAAGATGAACAAAGTAAAGAATAGTAGGAGAAAGCTGTATGACATCAAAATATTTAGTTAAGTTTTATTTTACTACTTTACTTATTGGAACAGTGATATCCACTGTTATCAGCTTGATATTAGAATATGAAAATGTGACGAGTTACTTATTCACCGGCAATATCGGAGAATTTTTAGCCGGCCTGGTGTGGTTTATCACATTCGGTTTGCTGATTGCGACAATCAGTCAAGTTGCGTTTTTCATCTATCTTTTTATACATCCGTTAGGTATGGGGATATTTAAAGGTTTCTGGCCTTATATCCAATTGCTTCTTATCATTTATGCTATTTTTGATTTGTTCTATTTCCGATTTTATGAAGTCGGTGTGGAAACAGGTTCTGTCTGGGGCTTCATGTGGATCCCGATATTAATGATAGTGGTCGGTATAGTAGTTGCACGTCATAAGAATAAGCAGGTCAAAGATGCAAATGTCTTCATACCCTCATTATTCTTTATGGTATTCATTACAGCGATTACTATGATTCCTTTCGTAGTTGTTGATGATACTTCATGGATTTTCAGATCTGTTTTTGCGATTTTAGTGATGAATGCCTATCAATTGATTAAACTGCCGGATTATATAGAAGCTTCTGAAAGAGAAAAGAAGGAGCGGGGCAGAATCACGAAAAGTGATATCAATGAAGAAAAGCGTAAAGAACTTAGGAAAGAACGCGACGAAAAAGCTGAACGGGAAAGATTGGCAAAACAGAGGAAGAAAGACATCAAGAGTAATAATAAAAAGAAAACCAAAAACCGTAAAAGAGGCAGTGTCAAAAATAAAAGCAATTAAAGTACAGCAGTGAATAATAATTTAATGTAAAGCTGTTTGGGACCAGAAGCGCGGGCTCAAACAGCTTTTGTATATATTATTGCATTAAAAATGCCGTTTTGGTAAATATACAACAAAAGATGTTATTAAAGTGTTGACGTTGGTTTGGAAACTTGATATTCTTACGTAGTCGCTTTGAACAGGAGCGAAAAAACGCAAGTGTAAATCAGCAAATATTAACTTTGTTAAATTTATATTAAATTATTATTGCAAAGATTTTAGAGCTGTGATAAGATATTAAAGCAACACCAAAACGAGAACATTGAAAACTGAATGACAATATGTCAACGTTTAATTCCGAACAAAGCTTCTATTATATGGGAGCACAAAGTTGAGGCGAACAAC
>NZ_JCANUC010000020.1:0-43436 GCF_059568765.1 Lacicoccus kunmingensis DSM 17847
AAATTAGTAGTAAATTGAGTGGTTTTGACCTTGATAAAGTGTGATAAGTCCAGTTTTTATGCGGATAACTAGATTTTTATGCTATTTTTTTTAGAATAAAAATAATCATAAAGAGAGATTATACATTGTTGGGGGATGTTCTGATGAAACCGGTCATAGAAACGCGCGGTATTTCAAAGCGTTACAAAAATTTTCAGGCGGTTAATGATGTGTCTATAAGTATTGATAAAGGGGAAATTTACGGCTTTATCGGTTTGAATGGGTCGGGAAAAACGACTACAATCCGGATGCTGCTCGGTATGATCAAGCCAAGTGCCGGGGTGTGCCATATTAAAGGTGAGAAAGTGTCACCTTCGAATCATCAGATTTGGAGAAGTGTCGGTCATATTGTTGAAACGCCGCATGCTTATCCGGAGCTGACCGTGAGAGAGAATCTGGAAATTTTCAGGCGTCTGAAACTGGTTGAAGCGGCTGAAGCGGTGGATAAAGTGATGAACCAGCTGAATCTGGCCCGTTATGCGGATAAGAAGGCGGGGAATCTATCCCTCGGGAATGCGCAGAGACTTGGCATCGCAAAAGCACTGATTCATTCTCCGGACATTATGATTTTGGATGAGCCGATGAATGGTTTGGACCCTTCCGGCATTGTCGAAGTGAGGGAGTTGCTTCAGGATCTGGCATTCAACAAAGGGGTGACGATTTTGCTGTCGAGCCATCAGCTGAGTGAAGTCGCGATGATTGCGACAAAAATCGGCATCATCCACGAAGGCAGTTTAATTGAAGAGATTTCGACGAATAAACTGAATGTCCTTCTTGATCAGCAGCTGATTGTGGGTACCCGTGATAACCAATCCGCTCAGACGTCCTTGGAGAATGCGGGTTATATTTCAAAAATAAACCACCATGGTCTGATTGAAATCAGTGATGAGCGGGCGATTCAGAAGCCTGATGACATATCACGGCTGCTTGTGAATAACGGTTATCCACCGATAAAGCTGGTGATTCAGGAGCGGAACCTGGAATCGTATTTCCTGAAATCGATTGAGAAGGGCGGTGACAGATGATGAAACATCTACTCGCTGCATTGTCTGTCGAAACTTTGAAAGTGCGCAAATCGAAAGTGATCTGGATCATCGCAGCGGCATTCACCATCGCACCGTTAATGGCGGGATTGTTCATGATTATATTGAAAAACCCGGAACTCGCAGAAAGTTCCGGACTCGTTGGTGCGCAGGCGGAGTTTGCTGGTGAAGCGGACTGGCCGTCCTACCTTGGATTGTTTGCCCAGATGATCGGTGTCGGCGGTATTTTCGTATTCGGTTTTGTTATCAGCTGGATATTTGGAAGGGAATACGCAGATCATACGGTGAAAGACCTGCTGACACTGCCTTATTCAAGAGCAGTAATTGTCATCGCTAAATTTATGGCTTCATTTATTGTGAGCTTTTTATTGAGTGTATACATTTTGCTGATTGGGTTTATCATCGGCTGGATGATCGGGCTGCCGGAATGGTCGTTGGATGTAGTGATGCACAGTCTATTCATCATACTCATCGTCACTGTTTTAACGATACTTTTAAGCACACCCGTCGCTTTTTTTGCCAGTTTTTCAAGAGGTTACTTGGCGCCGCTCGGATTTCTTGTGGTTGCATTGATATTTTCTCAAATTATCGCAGCCATCGGCTACGGTGAATATTTCCCGTGGTCCGTGCCGGCACTTTACAGCGGAATGACTGGGGAAAACATCATCAACTTAAGCGGTGTCATCATGATAATAATTACGAGTCTGCTGGGTGTTTTCAGTACGCTATTCTGGTGGCTGTATGCAGATCAGCATTAATAAATAGAGCCTTCAATCTGTTGAATGGATTGAAGGCTCAATATTTTATGAAATGACTATTCGATATAAAGCAGCAGTTTATTATCTTCCAGCGACTTCCGATGTATATTTTTCTCATCATCCGTCAGATCAAGCGCGTCCATCAGTTTTTCTTCACGGCTGGTCGTCGAGAAAAGCGAGAACAATTTAGCCAGCGGTCCGAGGTCGGTTGCTTTGTTACCGATATTTTTGAATTCTGAGACGGTCTTGTGCAGACTGGCATTCGCAATCACCGTCATCCGTGCCTCTTCCAACCCTTCAGCTTTTTTCTCCACAATACTGTCGATCAGCGCCGCTTCGGTTTCAAATGCTTCAATCCTGCCCATAGTTGCCTCCTGCGAAAAATCTTATTAAGTTAATGATAACAGAGGACTTCTTTCAACATTTGTTAATAAACTCCAAATCTGTAAAGTTCGGATTTTGGTCATAAATGGTGCAGGTCTCGAAAATAAATAAAGACCCGGACTCACGAAATTTCGTAAGCCCGGGCTGTATAAGTTCGCAGTTTACGAATCAGATATCGAAAAACGTAAGCGCCTGTTGAAACCGTAGAAAGCTTACGAAATCAGCACCGACTCTAAATCGACAGTATCTCCCGGATATCATCTTCCGACATGGAGGACAGCTTGGCTTCGCCCGGCTGGATGATGGAGTCGATCATTTCTTTTTTCTGCTTCTGCATCTCGTTGATTTTCTCTTCGATCGTGCCCTGGGCAATCATGCGGATGACTTGCACGACATTCTTCTGGCCCATTCGGTGGGCACGGCCGATGGCCTGTTCCTCGATCGCCGGGTTCCACCACAGGTCATACAGAACAACGGTGTCTGCACCCGTAAGATTCAGCCCTGTGCCGCCGGCTTTCAGTGAGATCAGGAAAATATCTTCGGCACCAGCGTTGAATGCCTCAACGAGGCGCACCCGTTCGGCGCCCGGTGTCTGGCCGTCGAGATAGTAGCTGCTCCGGCCGGATGCTTCCAGTTTCTCACGGATGATTCGGAGCATGCTCGGGAACTGGGAGAATATCAGCATGCGCTGGCCGTTCTCGCAGGCATTTTCAATGATTTCAAACAGTGCCTCGAGTTTCCCGGAATCTCCGGAATAGTCATCGATGAATAGCGATGGATGGCAGCACAGCTGTCTGAGCCGTGTCAGTCCCGCCAATATTTTCAGCCGGCCTTTATTCAGCCCCTCGGTCGCAAGCGACTCTGCCGCCTCACTCTGAATCTTATTCAAATAGCCGAGATACAGTTTTTTCTGCACCTGATTCATCTCGGAATAATGCACCGTCTCGATTCTGTCCGGCAGCTCTTTCAGCACATCTTCCTTCAATCTTCTTAAAATAAAGGGCTTGACCAACCTTGCGATGGTCTCCGGTTCCTGGTTGCGGAACGTTTTCTGGTCGAATAGAAACCCGGGCATGACGGCCTGGAACACTGCCCATAGCTCATCCATCGAGTTTTCAACCGGTGTGCCCGATAACGCAAACCGTTTTGGCGCCGTAATCATTCTGACGGACTGGGCAATTTTTGTACGGTAGTTTTTGATCGCCTGTGCCTCGTCGAGGATCATGGTGTGGAACATCTGTCCCATGTACCATTTGATGTCCTGTCTGAGTGTGTGATACGACGTAATGTAGACGTCAGGCGTTTCTTCAGACTCAAGTACTGTGCGGCGCTCTTTCTTGTTGCCAGCGGCGACTGCGACACTCAAGCCCGGGGCGAACTTATGAAATTCATTTTTCCAGTTATAGACGAGGGAAGCGGGCGCGACAATAAGAAATGGCGCGTCTCTGCCTTTGTCTTCGATTTCGGACAGTATATAAGTGATGCACTGGACGGTCTTGCCGAGACCCATATCATCAGCGAGAATCCCGCCAAGACCGTATTGAGACAACGACTTCATCCATTTGAAGCCGGTCTCCTGATATTCACGCAAGTCCGCTTCGAGTTCCGCCGGGAGCCCGATTTCCCTTTCTTCGGGCTGCCTGATTGCATCGATAAAATCTCTGAAGTTTTGGCTGAAGTCGATCACTTGGAAATCAAGGTCCTTCATCTGTTCATCGACGAGCATTCCGTGGTAGAGCGGCAGCGTCATCATGCCGTTGTCCGTTCCTGCTGCCTTGTCTTCAAGCTGATGATGCATATCCGCCATTTCGCCGAGTGATTCGTCTTCAAGTGAAACGAATGCGCCGCTCGGCAGTCGGATGTATCGTTTCTTCTCGACGACCGCCTGCAGGACGTTTGAGATTTCATCCTGGTTGATGCCTTCCAGATTGAAACTCACTTCAAGGAAGTTGCCGCTCTCCGGTGCGTTGACGGATACTTCGCCTTTCGGCGGTTCCGGCAGTATCATCGATTTCACCGACGAAGCCAGATAGATCTCCGCATGATCTTCGAGCACCGGCAGTGTGTCGTGCAGAAATTCGAACAGGCCGTCTTCGGTATCCGCATACAGCCGGTCACCCGCCACTTTCAAGTCGGAGTGTTCAAGAACGGACATGACCGCCTGTTCACGCTCGTCATCCCGGATGAGTATTTTATCCGCCGGCTCACGGTTTTTATTTGAGTCATCAAATGGATTGATGACGATGTCATCATAATGATACTCGAGACGGGCTTCCACGCCGAAGTCATTGCCGTCGACGTAGAGCCTCGCCGTGAGTTCGGGGTTGACGACGCTGTCGGACACTTTTTCGGACAGGGTGACTTCACCAATCCGCCTCACTTGCGGCAGCGTACCGGAGATGAATGTCCCGACCTGGTCGGCGGAAACCGGTATATCCGGATTCCTGCCTTCCTTCATATATTCGATAAAAGGCTCGAGCGTCCTGCTCTGGGTTTCGGATAATTTATAGAGTATGCCGTCTTCCGCGTACCATCCATACCGGTTGAAGTGGCTGCCCGCCGGACTGCCTGTGACTTTCAGGCGGAATTCATCGTGACTCCCTTTCTCCAGAGCAAAGGAAAATGGCAGGTGGCCGGTGACCAGCTCCAATCGATCGTAAACCAAGTATTGCTGCTCATACTTGCAGTTCAAATGCTGCAGTTTGAAAAGGAGGTCATCTGCTGCATATGCCGGAATCAATAATTCTTTTCCTTTCCTCCGCGTCGCCCAATAATCGGCACTTTCGTCATAGAAGGATTCAGTCTTCTTGATTTCAATCAGCTTGTCCATCACTTCCCGGTCTTCTTCGGAAAAATAGTGATGATCCGGGTCGTAAGTGAAATTTTTCCCGAAACGTATTTCTTTCTTCCAGGCAACTGCATCCAGAAACTCCCGGATGTCTTTTACGACATACAGTCGGTTTTCGCCGATCCTCAGCTGGATGTCGAACACTTCTTTCCGCCTGAAGTAGGCGCCGGCAACGTACGTTCTCAGCAGAAATTCAGTTTTGAGCAGACCTTTTCCGGTGGACGATGCATTCTGGGATTTCTGCAGATTATCGCCAAAGAAGTTGATCAACTCTTCAGCCTGCTGGTATCTTGCATTTCTTGTCGATTTATTTTCAGTTTTAGAACTTTTATTTTTAAGAGGCATATCGATATCCCTCTGATAAGTGTACTCCTGCTGCTGCGCATTTTGAATCGCAAAAAGCGTCGCGGCAAGATGCTTGCACTGCAGGTAGGTCGCATAAGCCGGACAATTACAATCTTCTTCTGAGATATGATTGTCACCCAGAGTGATGCGTGTACGATAGGTTCGGCTGCCCACGACATTTGCATGCCATTTATCCGATATATTATCATAGTGCAAATTTTTCACATTACCATTGAGATAGTATCTTTTACCTCTTTTATAAAAGGCATCCGAATAAAACTGTCGGATCAACTGATCAGTCACTTGCATCATCAACACTCCGTCTTTGAATATTTTCTAAAGCTGAAACAACATCCAGGTACCTCTTTTTCCTGTCGGGTAATTGCAGCTGGAATTCATCACTGCCGTCAAAGGCTTCCAAATACTCTTCCGGTTCGACACGAATGCTGCCTTCCATTTTCGAAGCACATGCATCCCACATGTTGAAGCTGTCCTTGAATTGCTCAGCGATAATAAAGACCGCCAGGTCCGGCAGAAATTGATATATATTGAAATCCGGTTCCGGGGCGAGTATGTATTTACTTCTTTTATATTCGAATAAAAGAATAAAACCGATATCATGTTGTAATACTAACGGATTTTTCACTTTCCTACTATAATAATGTTCACTGTGCTTTTCAGTGGGTGGATTGAAGTCGATCTTATCCAATCCCTCTTTTTTGCATTCTTTGCATAGACGCTGCTTGCGTCCCTTGCCGCTGAATTTTTCATTGGGGCGGTTTTCCCCGCATCCGTAACAGAAATGGCCTCTACCCATATGGTTCAACTCCTACTCTTCCATATAAATCATAAAGGTTACTCGCTGATAGTTCAATATTATATGCTGGTACAGTGGACTTCAATGGAATATTGATAAGGGCGTCCATTTAGAGTGTAATTATTGTTATTTTAAGTATGGGTGGTATTATGCAACTGACAAGAATTAATTCCATAGTCACCACCGACTTCCTGGTAAAAGTGCGCCAGAAAGTATAGGCGACTTAATGATTATACTATTATGAACATATAAAGTGACTGAAATATTTTTATATTTCAGAATTTGGATTATAATGGTTATAGGATTAAAATGAAAGATGGGTACTATGACAAAGACTCAGGCGTTCATCCAAAAAGGAATGATTCCCGGTCTACAATCTCCTGAATAGAAAATGCGGGTGTCCAAATGCTGGAACGAATCGCAGATGCGGTGAATAAGGAATTAAAAATTCCTTTTGTATAAATGAAATGAACATTTAACTTAACGGTATTGGAGTGTCTTCTATGAAATGTACAATAGTCGGTATGTGGGGCGGTTTCCCGAAGAAGAATGAACCGACGTCCGGATATCTCGTCGAAAAGGACGGATTTGCGATTTTACTGGATGCAGGGAGCGGTGTCGCGGCCCACGTCCAGAACTATATCGAGCTGAATAAACTGCATCATCTCTTTTTGTCCCATTACCATTATGATCATTCCGTCGATCTCGGTGCGTTCCTGTTCGGGCGGATGATCAGTACCTACATCGATCAGGCAGATAAGCATCTGAATGTATACGGACCGAGGGATAAGGACATCATGAGGCAGGTGGAGAATACGAAGTTCAACAAATTTCATCCATATGATAAAAACAGTGCGATCAAAGCAGGACCGTTCACCGTGACATTCCACAAAAACACCCACCCGGTTGAAACGTACGCCATGAAAATTACGGATGATGAAGGGCAGATGCTGGTATACACTGCGGATACGAGCTATAGAAAGAATCTGGTTAAATTCGCAGAGAATGCCGATGTACTGATTACCGAATGCAGCCACTATGAAGGTGAAGATGCTGAAAGACTCGGGCATATGAATGCTGAAGAAGTTGCCTTGCTGGCAGGAAAGTCAGGAGCGAAAAAAGTGGTACTGTCGCATCTGCCGCACTACGGTAACGTTGAAGAGCTGCTTCAGACAGTCAAGTCGGCAGGGATTGAGAATGTGGTGCTGGCAGAGACGGGGATGGAGATATAGGTGTAAAGTTATAGATTTACAATGTGAATATTATAAACTTAAAAAATCAAAGTAGGAGTGAAGTTTAATTAAAAGAAACTTAAAATATTCGGGGATTATTTTAGTTGTGTCTATTCTAATCATTGTTATATTTCCTTTAGGGATTAGTTATTTAATATCCACTGGTGATTGGCTCTCTTGGTTTGAAGGAAGTTCATCGGTATGGATAGGTTTTTGGGGGAGTTATTTAGGTGGTATTATCGGTACTGTTGGTGTAATTTATGTGGCTTATTTACAAAGTAAACAACAGCGAGAGTTGAATCAGTATCAGAGTGAAGAGCAAAGAGAATTGAATGAAAAAATGATGGTTGAGCAAAGAGAACTAAGTGAAAATCGAATGGTTAATGCTGCGAGGAGACTAGAAAGAGCAGAGACATATAATAGAGAGAGGGTGAGGATAGAAACACAAGTTAGATTACTTGAAAATTACATAGTGACCTTAAAAAAATTGCAAGATGATTTGTATATTATAAGGATGGGGTTAGTAGAACTGATAGGTTTTGACAGTATTAGAAATATTTATAAAGAAGGGACAATTGGAGAAACAGTTCAACACTCCGAAAGTCTACAAAAATCTCAAAGTGAAGCTGAAGAAAACTATCTAGAAATAAAAAAACGTTTTAATGAGTACAAAGGAAGTTATTTTACTATAAAGTTTGAAGATGTTTTTTATAGGAATATATTGTTGAAACATAAAGATATAGGTTTAGAAAGAACTGAATATTCTTTTCATACAAAATTAGATGGCATAATAAATATGATAAACTCAAAATTAAGAGAACTAGATATAAATTTATTAATTGAGACATATGCTGATGAAGAAACAAGATTTTATGGGGTGGAGGAAGCATGGCGATGGGTACGTAATGAGAAAGCTAATGCATATAATGGTTTAGTACAATTAATGGATGAGTTAAAATAATAATTTTAAATATTATTAAGGAATTTTAAAATTATTAAAAAAGAGGACATAACTCACCTATGTCCTCTGTAGATATTATATAGTAAATCATTTTCCCTCATCCTCATTCTTTCTCTCGATTACATTAATATCTTCATGTTTGACAACTTCCGAGATATGCTTGTTATCAGTAACGACCTTTTTCCGGACGATGATTTCTTCTGTAACCACCTGTTCTCTGATGACTTTGACCCGCTCTTTTGTGATTGGAATGCGGATGACACCTTCTTCATCATCTGAATCATCATGGCTGTATGTCTCAAACAAAGGCTCATCTTCAAGCTTGCGTCTTTCCACGGTGACATGTTCATGGTCGACCGGCACATCAAACTCCTGAACTTCAGACTCTGTAAATTTGTTGACGATGACTTCGCCGACCTGTTTCTTTTCTTTATTCACCGACAGTTCTTCTTTTCTCAGTTCAAAGCTCTCTTCATCGGGATTATGCATCCTTCTCTGCTCAGGTGCTCCCGTCAAATCACTTTTCACAGTATGACCGAGATTCGTGCGCCGGCGTGGATGTGCCTGATCCTTGTAGCTGTATTCGTCATCAGGATGTGTAAATCTATAGAAAGAACGCTCGTCATAATCGATATAAAGCAGCACCAGCCCTTCATACAGCTGTGTCTTATATTCCTCTTTTTCGAGAGTCGTCAGCTCGAGCGTACTCATGACTTCTTCTTCTCTGTCCTCACCCTGGAACCATGCAACGATGCCGTCCCATGGATCTCTGTCCGTTCTTTTTTGTTTTATACCGGCAAACCTCTCCTGAGTATCCGGCAAACCGTAACCGGAAATCACCGTCATGCGAGATTCCTCCAGCCCGTCGGACTTCAGTTGTTCTATTCGTTCCATCAGCACTTTTTCAGTCGAAAATGACTCAATCCTGCCCATATTTTCAGCCTCCATCTCTATTTACATATATCAATGTATGTATTCCCCGTCTAATTGTATATAAACCGTGATGACTAACGAAACATTTACTTCTTCAATTTGCATCCCTGAATTTGAAACTTGAAAAGTAAAGCGTTTTCAATTATATTGTATAATGTATACACATATAATGATGAACTCACTTATCATTAAAATAATTTTATTTTAAAGGAGGAATATCAATGTCGAGACCTGAAATAGAGTTTACGGATTACAAGGAATTTGAAACGAAGCAAATACCTGGTTCAACTGAGGGGAGAACTCAAAGAATCATTTCCAAGGATGAAGAAACTGGCGATTTTGTCAGAGTGACAGAATTTGCCCCAGGAGTAGATTCATCAGAAGAAGGCATACAGGCACATGATTACTGGGAAGAGATTTATATAATAGAAGGATCAGTTATAGATTTAACATTAAATAAAGAATTTACTGCTGGCATGGTTTCTTCAAGACCGCCTGGTATGAAGCATGGACCATGGAAATCGCCAAATGGCTGTAAAATGTTTGAAGTCGTTTATCATAAATAAAATTATTCTGAAGATATAACTCTGTGATGGTCAGGGTTATATCTTTTTTATTTAATCTTTAAACAGATTTTTCTAAAAAGTTCCTGAATTATTTTCTTGAAAGCCTTTACATTCTAAAGTTTATAAAATATAATGTATACAAAATACATTAGGGGTGAGGAATTGGAATTATACGCAATTGGTTACGCAGGCAGGAATAAGGATAAGACATGGGAACATATTGAAGAACTTAAGAAGATAGGTGTCCCGGAGCCTAAAAGCGTCCCGGAACTGTATCATTTAAATCCGGAATTATTAAATTACAGCGATACGGTCCATATCATTGGTGATGAAACTAGCGGTGAAGTAGAAATTGTATTGATAGCAGATAAAGATGGAAACATCGAGGTCACTGTAGGAAGCGATCACACAGATAGAGGACTTGAAACAATTTCAATTCAGAAGTCGAAGCAGATTTGTCCTAAACCTATAGCAGAAGAGAGAATTAAGTTTGAGGAGATTGAAGATGAGTGGGATGACTTAGAGTTATTCAGCTCTGTGAATAAGGACGGGGAATGGAAAGTATATCAATCAGGTAAAGTTTCCGCGATTGTGCCTTTGGATGAAATCATAGAATTTTTAAGAAAGCATGATGTTGAACTGAAAGATGTAACTGTATTTTGTGGTACTGTACCATTACTTGATGGTTTCGTCTTTGGAGACACATTCAGATGTGGTCTTAGAAGTAATAAGTTGGATAAAACCATCGAAATTGAATACAAAATAAATAAACTTAAGGAGTAAATAATGAGAGTAGTTATTTTGCAATATGATGTTTATTACGGTGACGTTGAAAAGAACTTGAGTAAAGTTAAATCTTTATTTGAGGAAGCGAACTTGGCAGAAGATGATATTGTAGTGCTCCCTGAAATGTGGACATCAGGTTATGACCTTGAGAATATTGAAAAACATGCAGCAAAAGAGTTAGAACCGATTAAGTCTGAAATCACAGAGCTCGCTAAGAAATATGCTGTAAATGTCATCGCAGGATCTATTCCAAACATTGTCGAGAAAGATAATGTATATAATACTGCTTTTTACATCAACAAATCAGGTGAGTTAGTCTACGATTATTCGAAAATGCATTTAGTACCTATGCTTAATGAACCAGCATTTTTAACTGGTGGTAAAAATAGCGTAGAAACTTTTGATTTACAAGGTGAGAAAGCCGGTATGGTCATCTGTTACGATTTGCGTTTCCCTGAATTGTTTAGAGATCTTGCTCTGCAAGAAGCTAAAGTTATTTTTGTTGTTGCTGAATGGCCGCTAGCAAGAAAGGAACACTGGTTGACGTTATTAAGAGCAAGGGCGATAGAAAACCAATGCTATATCGTAGGATCTAATAACGTTGGTACTCAGGATAATGGTACGACATTTGCAGGAAACAGTGTAATTTACAACCCATTCGGCGAGGCATTAGCACAAGGTTCAACTGAATCAGAAGAAATTCTAAAGGCGGAAATCGATTTAGATTATATTAAAGAAGTGAGAAGAGATATACCGATTTTTAACAGCAGACGGAAAGATATGTATAAGTTTTTATAATTATAAAAAATGGGGGATAAATTCATGAAAAAGCTTTATGGTTTAATTTTAGTTTTAGTTTTGGCATTAGCAGCTTGTGGCGGTGGAGATACTGATGGAGGAGAAAGTGCTGACTCAGGCGATGGCTCTGACAACGGTACAGAACCAAGAACAATTAAATTAGCTCATACAGGTTCTGAGACGCATCAGTATCATATTGCAGCAGAAGAATTTAAAGAAATACTAGAAGCAAACGAAGATGTTGACATGACAGTTGAAATTCACCCAAACGCTTCACTTGGTTCAGAAGGTGATGCAATTGAGCAAGTCATTTCAGGTTCATTAGAAATGACTACTGTCGCAGCCGATAGTAACCTTGCAAACACTATCCCTGAAATGAACGTATTTGGGATTCCTTATATTTTCGAAGATAAGGAACACGCATATAATGCATTGGATGGTGAACCAGGTGAAGAGCTTCTGGCGCTTGCAGAAGACAGTGGTATGAAAGGTCTGGGTTACTGGGAAGTTGGATTAAGACATTTAACAAATGATACTACAGAAGTTAATGTTCCTGAAGATGTAGATGGTATGAGCATCCGTGTTCAGCCTGCTGAAGTTTGGGAAACGCATATGCGTGCACTTGGTGCCAGCCCGACCCCTGTAGATTTTAACGAATTATATTCAGCACTTGACCAAGGTGTAATCGACGGACAGGAAAACCCATTACCGACAATTGACTCTATGAGATTTTATGAAGTACAGAGTTATGTATCACTGACAGGTCACACTTATAACCCTGCAGTGACATTGATGAATCTATCATTTTATGAAGAATTATCCGATGTAGAACAAGAAGCGGTAGACAGTGCAGTTACAGAGGCTAAAGACTATCAAAGAGAATTCCTCAATGAAAAAGAAGATGAAATCGTAACTATGTTAGAAGAAGAAGGTGTCACTGTCACAGAACCGGACAGAGAAGCATTCAGAGAAGCAACTTCAGAAGTAAGGTATGAGGTTGAGGATGAAGTACCAGCTGAAGTGGTAGATAGTTTTATCGATTCTAACTAATTAGGTTGTGAGAAAATGATAAATAAAATCGATGGGATACTTTCAAAAGTTTTGGAAACTATAATGGTTATTACTTTGTTAATAACCATTATAGTTACTTTTCTACAAGTAGTATTTAGATACTTCCTGCAAATAAGTGTACCGTGGTCTCAAGAGTTTTTGATGCTCTGTTTTGTTTACAGCATATTTGCTGGAGCAGCATATTTGGTCAGTACTCATGATCATCTAGTAGTAGATCTTTTTGATAAACTGAATCCAAAAATTGATTTGCTGTTGAACATCATAGAGTGCGTTATAGCTATATTAGTATTAGTAGTCTTTACCTATTACGGTTATGATTTAGTGCAGTCCAATCTCATCACTGGACAAACATTATCATCATTACCAATCCAAAGAGCATATTTGTACATGGCTGTGCCAATATTCTCCATTTTTATGATTTATTTTTATATAAGGAGGCTGTATAAGATATGCTTTGGATAGCTTTGATTATACTACTTTTTGTACTGATAATATGCAGAGTCCCTATAGCTTTTTCAATGGCGTTTATTTCAATTTTAGGGATTGCAGCAAACGATATTAGTCTTCTGACAAATGTTCCGAGAAATATATTTAGTGGTGTAAACAATTTTACGCTTGTGGCAATACCTTTATTTATATTAGCGGGAGAAATAATGGCCAGAGGCGGTATATCTAATAGGTTGATTGAATTCTCTAAAATTATTGTTGGGCCTATACCCGGGGGTCTTGCATTAGTGGTAATCGTAAGTAGCGTGTTCTTTTCAGCAATAACTGGGACAGCAATAGCAGCAGCTGCTGCTATTGGTGGTATGCTCATCCCTACAATGCTAAGGGAAGGATACGATCAAGGTTTTACAACATCATTAATAGCTACTGCATCTACTATTGGACCTATAATTCCTCCAAGTATTGTATTAATACTTTATGGAGTAATCGCGAGTGTATCAATCAGTGATCTCTTTATCGCGGGTGTGTTACCAGGCGTGTTAATGGCACTATCTTTAGCGATTTACAGTATTATCATAGGGAAAAAGAATGGTTACGTCATTAAAAGAGATGAAAAAGTTACAGTTAAAGACTTTTTCCTTTCTTTAAAAGATGCAGTTTTAGCACTTTTAATGCCTGTAATTATTATAGGTGGTATTATTTCAGGGATTTTTACAGCAACAGAATCAGGTGTAATTGCAGTGTTCTATGCTTTAATCATTTCAATCTTTGTTTATAAAGAAATTACCTTAAAGGATTTTTGGAATGTACTTAAAAACAGTGCAACAACAACTGCAGGAATTATATTTTTGATTTCTTCAGCAGCTATTTTTATCTGGTATATAAATTATGAGAGTATACCTAATCAATTAATGAACATGATGGGATTTGCAGCAGATAACCCTATCCTGTTATTATTAATAATTAATGTCATGCTATTAATTGCTGGGACGTTTATCGATACTATTAGTGCTGTGACAATATTTACACCATTATTTGGACCAATGGTATTGGCGGCAGGGGTGGATCCAGTTCACTTTGGAATCATACTCGCAGTGAATTTGACTATAGGTATGGTCACACCGCCACTAGGTGTATGTTTGTTCGTCGTATCTTCAATTGCGAAGCAAAAAGTACCTATAATGTTTAAACACTTGTTTCCACAGGTCGGTTTACTTATAGTAGTATTACTAATAGTGACCTATCTACCACAGATAATAATGTTCCCAGTGGAACTGTTAGCAGGTTAAATTTTTTATAAAGGGCGATAAGTATGGAGAAATTTGAAATTAAAGAGATTAAAACTAAAACCTTAAAAGATACTATTTACGTATCCTTGAAGGAGATAATTCTCAATAATAATTTTCCATCAGAAGAATTTATTACTGAAAATTCATTAGCACAAAAATTAAATGTTTCCCGTACGCCTTTAAGAGAAGCTATGCAAGATTTGGTTAAAGAAGATTTAATCGAATTCAGACCCAGAAAAGGTTACAAAGTAAAAATACATTCTGATAAGGAAGTCGATCAAATTTTCCTTTTGAGATATGTGATAGAAAAGGAGATAATCACTCCTTTGTTTAAAAATATCACACCGGAAAAAATCGAGTTCTTAAAAGAGATTGTTGAGAAGCAAAAAGAGACGGTTGCGAATGAAGACGGTTATCGATTTATGCTGATAGATAAACAGTTTCATAGAGAGATGTTCCTCATATCAGAATACAATATATTTCTACAGTCGTATGATCAGTTTCATAATTTAACAATTTTGATAGGTTCTCAGGCAATCAGAAAAAAAGGTCGTATGACCGAAGTTATCCAAGAACATCTGGAAATTATTAAAATGCTTGAGAAAAAAGATGAAGAAGGTATGATTGAAGCGATTAGAAACCATCTAAAAAGAACTAAAAGTATGTATTCAGATATTCAGGACAATAATAATTAAGTGTTCAGATTTATTAAAAAGGGCTTAGTCATCATTAAAAATGTTGACTAAGTCCTTTTATTATTCCTTTTTTCTGTTCTTCTGTATCTCCTCGATAACATCGGATGGATATTCATTCTTCTGCTTCATGGACTCCTGCCGTATGAAAAAAGCGTGGAGAAGTTTTAGGATCGGTCTGCCGAGCAGCTGCGCACTTCCGAGGATAAATAAAATCGTCCCTGCTGTCTGCGTCGAGTGAAACAGGAATAGCACACTCCCGATCGTGAACCATATTCCAAGTGTCAAATCGTTGATGATCGCAAGCAGCTGATAGCGTTTATTGAAAAAGATGCCAAATCTGCCTATATCGAACTCGAAGTAATTTTTATCTCTTTTAATCTTCGGCAATTTTTTCATCTCCTTTTAGAGAGTCTTACCACACAACTACCCGATTGATGCGAAATTCATTCATCTCTTTATTGTCCCAAGCATTTTAGCCATCGGCCACTGAAGCAGCAGTCTTAATATCAACGTCCATTTCGGTATATATTGAAGACCGAGTTTATCACGGTGAGTCAGCATATAGATATTTGCCGGGAACACTGCCCATAGAAATGTCTGCATACCTGTAACCTGCCAGTTTTTAGATTTGTCTGCCAGAAGCAGAACGCCGAAAATCAGTTCCAATAATCCGGTAAACAACGCAAGAAATTTCTTGAATGGAATAAATCCCGGTATGATTTTCGCAAATCTGTCTGAAGCTAAAAAGTGGGCGGTACCAGCGACGGAGAAGACTATGCCCATAAATATTCGAATCATTATTTAACACTCCTTACTTTTAATTATTTAAATGCTATAGTATATGAAAAATGGAGGGGTTAAAATGCGAATACTGGATGTTCCCTACATTAACATAACCGATATGAAGAAATCTCCTAGATCCGCTTTTGAAAAAGCTGAAGAATTTAATTCAATCGTACACGTATTAAGAAACAATAAACCTTATGGCGTCGTTATGAAACCAGACCAATACGAAGCGATGTACAATGAAATTGAATCACTCCAAGACAGACTTGAAGAATATATTATTAAAGAACGTTTGGTTGAATCAAAGATTAAGACACATAATGAAAAAGAAGTTTTGGACAATCGACTTGATCAAGTCACAATTGATGAGAATGACGGTTGGAAGTAACTCATGTATGAATTATAGTATACCGATAACCCAAACATAAGAATCCCTTACGAGTAATATCGTAAAGGGATTCTTTCATATAGTATAAAGTTTTTTGATTATACTTCAGAATATGTGTTTCTGGTATATCTCTATTGTTCATCAACATCCCCCGACATGGCGCAAAAACGATGCCGGGGCAGCGTTGTTGCGCCGATATGGTATAAAACCGATGTCGGGGCAAAGCAGCTACCCCCCAAACAAACAAAAAAACACCGGAAATCCTCATGATTTCCGGTGGTTCCATATAATCTTATATATGTTCTTATTTCACTACCGCTTTCGACTTCTTAACTTTCTTAATCTTCTTACCAGTCACTTTGCTCCATACCCATACACCGGTCAATAGTACCGCGATCGCAACACCGAGGTAACCAAGGATCGGATAGAAGAAGTTGACCAAGTCTACGAATCCAACCAGGCTCAGGAAGTACCCGATAACGACACTTGCGACAAGCGCCACTTTATAGCGTCTTGAGTAAGGCGTCCAGAACCTCGTCAGGAACGGGTACAGCATGCCGACTGCCGTATTATAGATGATCAGCAGCATAACGATTGTCAGCGCCAGACCAAGCAGTGGATGTATCTCTCTCGCGAGTACCAATGTGGGCAGTTCAGCTGTGGAGGTTACATTAATCTGTGACAGAAGTCCGCCGTTCATCAGCAGCATCAGTACGAGTAGAATGATTCCGCCGAATAATCCGCCGCGTTTTGCGACTTTCATTGTCGACTGCGCACCGACGATGGATAGAATACTGAATGCCATCGCAAGGACGATACCACTGTAAGTGATGGCTTCAAGCCACCAGATGCCTGTCGGCGTTTTACTGATGTCCGTATAAGTACCGACTTCAGACATCGGCACCGATGGGTTCGTCATGTTCACAGCTGCAATGATTATGACAATAATAATCAACGCCGGTGTCACTGAACCGAGTGCGACTAAGATTTTATCAAAGCCCATCGTGAGTGTAATAAGCACCGCAACAGCCATGATCAATGAACCGAGCCATGCAGGGACGCCGAAACTTTCGTAAAATGCGGATCCCCCGCCGGCAAGCATGATGATCATGACACCGTATAAAAAGAAGACTAAAACGTAGTCGACGGCTGCCCCCAATTTCTCACCGAATAAAAGCTTCGTCGGCCCAAGATGCGAGTCTGCATCTAATCGATGGCCGAGCTTTGCGGCCTGTCTGCCGATAAACATAATCACTACAGCCGATAAAATCACTGCAGCATAGCTCATCGCTCCAAAGTTAGTAAAGAATTGTAAAATTTCCTGCCCTGTTGAGAACCCCGCACCAAGTACGACACCCACATAGGCAAATCCAATTTTCATTGCGCTCTTGTTATCAGAACTCAAAAAAATCATCTCCGTATGTATTTTTGTTATAATGTCCTTATAAAATCTAATCACGTCTGCGCCAAAAACGGATCGAACAATTTTTCATCCAGTCACATTCAAATGTGAAAAATGAAACACTAGTATCATTTTAAACATACATGTATGTGTCTTGTCAAAGTTGCTTGTGAATTCTGACAAAATTAAAACGGTTACAATTTAGTAGCGACAAGGGAAGGAGAATTTTTAATGAAAATAAATTCTAAACGGCTTTTGAACCACCTCGACGAGGTAAATATGATCACCGCTGATGGTGACGGCATGACGAGACCCGCATTTTCAGATCTCGAAGATCAGGCACATGAGTGGTTTATCAACAAGTGTAAGGAACTGAATTTGAAAACCAGACAGGATGCGTTCGGCAACAGTTTCGCGAGCATCGGTCCGGAAGATAAGAAGGGCATACTCATCGGTTCACACCTGGATACGGTCAATAACGGCGGGGAATACGACGGTGCGCTTGGTGTGGTCACAGCACTTGAAGTTGTACTCACTTTATTGGACGAAAACGTTGAACTGTCAAAACCCGTCACTGTCGTCGCTTTCCGAGCGGAAGAAATCGGACTGATCGGAAGCAGTGTATTCACAGACCTGATCGACAGAAGCGAAGGTTTTGAAGACAGATTGGCAGAGATGAACAGAACGGTGGCAACAGTCGATGATGCCATCGGCTATAAGGACTATACGGATTACGTAGAGCTGCACATCGAACAGGGCAAGAACCTTGAGTCCAATAACCTGGATATCGGTGTCGTCAGTTCCATCGCAAGTCTCAACCGTATGAATATCACTGTGCATGGTGAAGCGGGGCATGCCGGTACCATCGGGATGGAAGAGCGTAATGATGCACTGATGCATACCGCAAAAATACTGACTGAATTCGAAACAATCGTAAAATCGTTCGGACCGCCAAACGTCGGCACAGTCGGTGAACTGGAAGTCTTTCCGTCCTCATCCAACGTCATCCCAGGCAAAGTCGAATTCTCAGTCGATCTCCGAGGCGACAACTTAGATCAATTGAACGATATAAAAGAACAATTCAAACAATATATGAATGACAACTTTTCTGTGGATATTAAGGAAAACCCGGATAAAGAACCGGCACATATGTCACAGAAAATCATGGACCATATCACAGAATCCTGTGAAGCCGCAGACGCTTCTCACACAGTCATGACAAGCGGAGCCAACCATGATGCGAATCCGTTATCCAGAAGAATGGACGCCGGGATGATCTTTATTCCGAGCAAGAACGGCATCAGCCACAATCCGGCAGAATTTTCTTCAAACGAGGATATCGAGAAGGGTGCTCAAGTGATGCTCGGCACTGTGCAAAAGCTATTGGATGAATAGAAAGGCGGCTTCGACCGTCTTTTCTTATCAATTTTACATTAATCAGAAAAATCGGTATAATGAAACCTTATCTTGAAAAAAGAGGGGTTTAAATATTGAACAGAGAAGCTTGGAAAATTGCGTTTGCCTATACTGGCGTCGTGGTCGGCGCAGGGTTCTCCACAGGACAGGAAATACTCCAGTTCTTTACAAACCACGGCTTATACAGTTATTTAGGCATATTAATATCAGGTTTGATGGTTTTATTCATCGGTAGACAGGCAACGAAATTCGGTTACCGCATTCAGGCGGAATCACATAAAGCACCAATATTCATGATGTTCGGCAAAGTGTCGGGCACAATCATCGATTACTTATTCGTTTTCTTCCTATATGGTATTGCGGTCATCATGTTCGCCGGCGCAGGGTCCGCCTTCAATGAAAGTTTCGGCGTACCGTACTGGCTCGGTACACTGATCATGGTGATTCTCGTCGTCGTCACATTAATGCTCGACTTCGATAAAATCGTCTCGGCACTCGGCGTCGTGACACCATTCCTGATCGCGGTCGTCATCATCATCGCGCTGGTCAACATATTCAACCCGCAGGTGCCAGTCGACACGGTCAACGCATTCGCGCAAACAGACCGCACACCGAGCGGATTATGGTTCCTGGACGGGGCGATGTATGCCGGTTTCACACTGGCGACTGCATTCAGTTTCCTATCCATCATGGGTGCAAATGCATCCAACCATAACACGGCTGCACGCGGCGGACTGCTCGGCGGTGTGATCATTACAGTGCTCATGCTGATGATCAACTCGGGACTCATATCCAACATGGATATCGTGAACGATCTCGCACTGCCGACACTCGTTCTCGCACAAAACATCCACCCGGTGCTACAGGCGGCACTGGCAATCGTCATGCTGCTCGTCATATACAACACCGGCGTCGGCGTCATGTATCCGTTCCTGAAACGATACAGCGAACCGTACACGAAAAAGTATTACACAATACTCCTCATCGCAGCAGTCGTCGGGTACTTCCTGAGCTTCGTCGGATTCGTGGAACTCGTCGGCATCGTCTACCCGGCGTTCGGCATACTTGGGCTCCTGATCGGGCTCGGCCTCGCCATCCGCTGGTTTATGAACAGACGATCGAAGAAGAAATTAATATAGGTGAAAATAAAGATCAAAACTCCGTTTGATAGGGGTTTTGATCTTTTTTGGTCCTCAGTGTAGATTAGCGGAATTTGCTCTATCGGCCAAGTGGAAAGCGGTTTGACCGATAGGGGCGTTCTATCGGCCAAGTGAGAGTTGGTATGACCGATAGGAGTGTTCTATCGGTCAAGTGAGAGTTGGTATGACCGATTAGTACAGGAATGAATCAATTTATTGTGATCGATAAGTACATTTTATCTTTTCATCTCAATTTTCAATTTATACTTCATCTGATATACTTAATTCAGCCTTCGCATCTTCCCATGATACAAACTCAGTATTATCGTCTTTCATGACTTTAACAGCTTTTTTATACATTTCCCGATCAATTTCTTCATCAATCTTTTCTAAGATGATTTCCCTGATATAAGCGGACATGTTCGTATTTTTAGCTTCGACAATACCGCGTAAAATATCTTGATCGTCCTTATCCAATCGTATTGTAATACTCATTGTTGCACCTCCAATACTTTGTAATATGATTGCAGTACAAAATCCATATTTTAATCCTTCCACTCATCCAGCCATTCTGACATTCGGTTCAAGGCATACTGATATTCAAAGCCGTACCATTCTTCTTCTAAATCTAATTGTGCCAATTGGAATTTGAAATTACGGAATGGCTTTCTTAAGTTGAGAGCTTCCAGTAGAATCGCTCCTAACTCAGCGTTTTGTTCTTCAGAGAAAAGCACTCGTATATCATATGCTTCCGAACTCATAATTTGAGGGATTATAATCAAATTCTCTGCTTCATCGCTTTCCCAGTCTATTTCAGGTTCACCTGTCAAAGCCTCCGGCGCATCCAGTAGGATTTCTCCGGTTTCAATATTCAAAACGTTCCTCGTTTCCATACTGTTGAAAAGAAACGCGTCCGCCAGTTCCTCGATTAATTTCATTAGTTTCACTCCAGACATTGAATTGACTCATTTGCTAATTACCCGATATTATTTCACCTCTATAATAATCGATAAGTAAAAATTACACAATATGATTTGGAGCTGTTTATTAAAATGCTTTATAATAAAAATAAATGCTCAAAGGAGTTCTGAAATATGAACCTGCTCGATAAGATTGATTCGCACCTGACTTCTGAAGACACAGTCGTCCGCCAGTTTGCACTGGAGGCCGTCAGCACATATCCTTCCACAAAACCGGAATGGCCGGTGCGTCTGATGAATAGGGTCCTGGAACACCCGGAAGAAACGATCAACTATTCGTCCGCTTTAAAGAATATGACGCTCACCAGTGAAATCATCCCTTTATTAGTAGAAGGGATAGAAGAAGGGGATGAGTTGAATAAACTTCTGCTTAAGCGTCTGGCTGCCAGGTTGCCGCTTGAAGTAAAGATAGAGAACCGTGAAGCACTTCAAAATGTCTTCTCCATGGAGGTATGGTCATTCTTAACCGAATTGGATGAAGCAAAAGAGGAAAAACTCGAACTATGGCTTGTAAATCATCAATTGAGACTGGAGTTGAGTGAATAGTTCGATCAACAATTGTTTGACCGGGCCAAAACGATTGCTTCCATGCAGGCAGAGGAGGACTGGGTTGATACTGAAGAATTAAGAAACATTATCGAAGAACAGAATAAACAACCATATATCAATTTTGAAGGTATCATTGCTATCTATAAAATTGGCCTGATCAAAGAAGAAAGTCTGATTGAAGACATTGCGCCGATGTTGATGAGTGAAGATGATCTTCTACTGGAAGAGCTGAAAAATACACTTGCTGCATTCCAGTCGGACCGGGTTGTGGATGTGGTTGAGCCGCTCGTCACCGGATCTTTTCCCATATTCCAAATCGATATTATCGCAGGTACACATACACAATCTGCCGTCGCAGCATTGAAACGACTGTATCAGACAGTGGATGGTCTGGATCTTAAATCAGTGATTGTAAAAGGGTTGGCTGAACAGCTGTCAGCAGAAGGACGTCCTGAAATCGAAGATTTTATGACTTATGATAACTACGATGGAATCTTTGATATGGAGGAACTTGCCTACGGCTATTTCAAAGTCATGGGTAATGACCATCCGGAACTTGAAAACTGGAGAGAAAAAACACTCACAAGAATTGAGAATGCCGGAGATCCATCAGATATACTTTCCCATATGGAATCAATAATGCCAACGCCGAAAAAGCCGGTTGTATCCGAAAAACTCGGACGCAATGAACCATGCCCATGCGGCAGTGGAAAGAAATATAAGAAATGCCACGGAGAATAAAATGCTTGCCGGCATTGATGTGCCGGAAAGCCCCGTTAAAATCCTTATGACACATCCCACGTGTCGGGATGACCCATTAAACGTTTCGTGACTCATCCTAGTCCTCGGGACGAGCCATTAAAAATATATCTGATCATTATAATAAAAAAACTGACCCCATCTACAAAAGTAGGTGGGGTCAGTTTTATCTATATATAGGGTTGGAGATATTAGTGAATGAAGTTATGGTTTGCTGCTTCTGAAGCGGACAGTGTTCTGAATGATTTGCCACCCAGACCGTTGCTCCAGTTCATTTCTGAAATCATGATTGATCCATCACCATTAACTTGCTCAACAACACCGACGTGACCAGCACCCCAAGCGCCGTTTGACCAGGCGTTTGATTGGATGATTGCACCTTGTGATGGTGTATTGTTTACAGTCAGACCTTGTGCTCTAGCGTTACCAGCCCAGCTGGATGCGTTGCCCCAGCTTCCGCTGACAGGTTTGCCTAGCTGCTGACGGCGTTCGAACGCGTACCAAGTACATTCACCGTAAGGGTACCAGTTCGTACCGTATGATGCCGGTGCCGCAGGTGCCTGTGCTTCAGGTTCTTCCTCGACAACAGGCTCTTCTTCTACAACTTCCTCTACAACCGGTTCAGGTGTCGGTTCCGGCTCTGGAGCAGGCTCAGATTCAACTTCTTCAACTACAGCCTCTTCCTCGACAGTTTCCTCCTGTACCGGCTCAGAAACTTCCTCAACGACTTCTTCCTCTACAACCTCAGGCTCTTCAACTTCAGCTGGACGGTTGTCTACAAGGTCAAGTACTTTACCAGGGTAAATTAAAACCGAGTCCATGTTGTTGTATTCCATAATGTTGTTGTAGCTGACCCCAGCTCGGTTGGCAATGCTCGCAAGCGTGTCGCCGCTTTGAACTGTGTAAGTGTCGCCGGAGATGTTTTCCGGTTCAGGTTCTTCTTCAACGACTTCCTCTTCAACTGCTTCTTCTTCTACAGTCTCTTCCTCAGCCGGTGCTTCTTCGACGACTTCTTCTTCAACGACTTCCTCTTCAACTGCTTCTTCCTCTACAGTCTCTTCTTCAGCCGACTCTTCTTCGACGACTTCCTCTTCAACTGCTTCTTCTTCAACAGTTTCTTCCTCTACAGCCTCTTCTTCAGCCGGTTCTTCTTCGACGACTTCCTCTTCGACTGTTTCTTCGTCAACAGTTTCTTCTTCAGCCGGCTCTTCCTCGACAACTTCCTCTTCGACTGCTTCTTCTTCTACAACTTCTTCTTCAGCCGGTTCTTCCTCTACAACTTCTTCTTCAACTGGTTCTTCCTCGACGACTTCAGCTTCTTCAACTTTTTCGCCGTTAAGCTGCAGCACTTGTCCAGGTAAGATCAGGAAATCTGATAATCCGTTAAGTGACATCAACGCACGGTATGACATGCCGTGTTCGCCAGCGATGCTGTAAAGTGTATCGCCGTGTTTAACTGTATATGTATCCGCATCCGTCTGAACCGTTTCCTCTTCAGCCGGTTCAACTTCCTCTTCGACAACTTCTGCCTCTTCCTCAACTTCAACCGGTTCGGTCTCTTCAACCGTTTCTTCTTCTTCGACTGCACCATTCAAAGTTAATGTTTGGTTGACAAGAATCAGATCGCTCGATAAGTTGTTCCATTCTTTCAACTGTTCAACGGAAACATTGTTACGGTTGCCGATGCCCCAGAGCGTATCTCCCGCTTTGACCGTATATGTAGATGGTGAGCTTGTATTGATATTTTGACCGACTGTGATCGTATCCGAGCTCAAGTTATTATAATTTTTAAGCTGACTGACAGTCAGGTTATTGTCCTGGGCGATTTTCCAAAGTGAATCTCCGCCTATGACCGAGTATGTACCATTAGCAGTATCTGCAGACGCATTATCCGCCAGACCGTAAGTAGAAATTGCTGCTGTTGCCGTGAGTGCCGTAATGACTTTTTTCATAAAAGGAAATCCCCCTATAATTTTTAATATCAATTTTCCGACTAATTGTCTGAATTATTTACTTTATTTATCAACAGCTCCTATACTAACAGAAAATATGCTGAAAGTTTCATTTGTAACATAATTGTAATGTAACTAAAATATATGTAAAAAAAGCCCTTCTTTTTTCACGAAATATTACAAAAATCAGTATATACAACTGCGAAGTTCCTTGAGAAATAAAACCGATCTGACACGGAATTTACCCGATATTAATATTGGGAATATCTTCTCAAGCTGAAGTGGTTTTTGTCTGGAAGGATAAAGGGTATAATTGAAGGCAGGAAGAAATATCGAGGAGGTTGTAATGATGACCCAGAAGATGATAACGATATATAACGTCGGCGGCGATTCGACGGAAATCGTCCAGCCGGAAGCGGTGGAGCATCTGATCGGAATCTTCAGCAAGCCGATCGATGAAGCGAACTTCATACACGTCCCTCTGGAACACGGCAGAACATTGCTGCTCAACCCGAATCTGATTACGTCAATATCCATTCAGGAAATCGAGAACAGACAAAATTAAGTGAGAGTGATTCAAGTGGTAAATAAGATTGTACTCAACAACAAGGAAATTGAACTGAACGACTACCAGGAGAAACCGATCTACGCCGAGGGCGAGAAATCAGGTGCAGAGGATGTCGAAGAAATCACGGTGAAGTTTGATGTGACGAAGGATGTCTACAGTGAAACTGCAGGCATATTATATGAGAGGGTGCTCGATGTGGAAGTGCCTGAAAAAGATATTAAATTCAAAGGAGAGATTATCAACTTCTACAGCGGCATCGTCAATCTGTACGAAGCAGAGGATAATACGACGGCGGATGAGTATACAGTGACTTTGAAAAATATTGGCAAATAGAGGGAATGTTATGAAACTGAGCATATTGGACCAGGCACCGGTGTCAAAAAACTCGAGCGCCCGGGAGGCACTGAACAACGCAATCAGACTCGCACAGGCAGGGGAGGAATCCGGTTACGAACGGTTCTGGCTGGCAGAGCACCATTCGATGCTGGCTTTCGCCTCCAGTACACCGGAAATTACACTCGCAGCCATCGGCAGTGAAACGTCAAAAATCAGAATCGGCTCCGGTGCGACCCTAATTCCTTATTACAGCCCGTACAAAGTGGCTGAAAACTACCATACCCTGGCGACGCTGTTTCCGGAGAGGGTGGATCTCGGAGTCGGCCGCGCACCGGGAGGCCCGGCGGAAGCGACCGAAGCTCTGAATAAGGAATATCTTAAAAACGTCTATGCAAATAAGGATCGTGTAAGTGAACTGATGGGTTTCATCCATCATGATAACCATATTGAAAAGGTTAAAATGAGTCCCAGGGCCGACTCGCCACCTGAAGTATGGATGCTCGGCACCAGTGTGAAAAGTGCGGAACTCGCGGGCGAACTCGGCATGAACTACTGCTTCGGCTACTTCATGTCGAATGCCGGGGATATGAAGGAAATCATCGATATTTACAGAGACAGTTTCAAACCCGCTGTCGATGGTCAGAAGCCGCAGGTGATGATCACCGTCACCGCATTCGTTGCAGAAACAAAAGAGAAGGCGGAAGACATCGCCATGAGCACTCTGATCTGGGGCGTTGAAAAAGAACGTGTTTTCGGCCAGAGCGATGTGGACGACGGCATCCCAAGCATCGAAACTGCGAAAAACTTCGAGCTGACCGAAGAAGAGCAGGATAATGTTGACGGGAGGCTTGACTCGATGTTCATCGGTACCGGTGAAGATGTAGCCGGCAGATTAAAGAAACTCGCGGAAACGTACAAAATAGAAGAAATAATGGTTTCCACGAATACCTACTCTATAGAAGATAAGATAAAATCGTTTGAGTTGTTGAAAGCAGCGATGGAATAGAATAACCCATACGTTAGACTCCCGGGTGCCCGGGAAAGATAACGTACGGGTTATTTTTTCTATAGATATTTAAGTACTAATTCTCTTTAAATACAACTTACCCTTCATCCTCATTATAATCAAACACCGTCGCAATGAACATCTTCCCGATATTGATCATCGAACGTTCATCGACATTGAAGTTCGGATGGTGGTGCGGATAGACATCTTCCTTATCTTCCATCGCACCGCCGACGATGAAGAAGCAGCCGGGACGCTCGAGCAGGTAATAGCCGAAGTCTTCCATACTCGTCTGAGGCGTAATATCAATGACATTTTCCTCACCCATGACTTCTTTCTGCAGCCTTGAAATACGCGCAGTCTCGTCTTCATCATTGACCACGACCGGATAACCTCTCGTGTAATCCACTTCAGCACTCATGCCGTACGCCTTCGCAATATTCTCCGTCATAACCTTGATCTTTTCTTCAGCATTATCACGTGTATCATCATCGAGTGTACGGACCGTCCCCTTGATCTCCACTTTATCCGGGATGACATTGAAGTTAGGTTCGCCAGTATTGAAAGTGGTGACGGATACGACGCCGGATTTGAGCGGATCTGTATCGCGGCTGACGATCGTCTGCAGGCTCTGGAACAGCGTCGTTGCGACAGTGAGCGGGTCTTTATTATGCTGAGGCATGCCGGCATGGCCGCCCTTGCCCTGTACCGTAATTTCAAAAGTGTCGCCGCTTGCCATAAACGCACCCGGCAGTGCACCGACCTTGCCGTACGGCATTGTTGAAATGACATGCGCACCGAACACACCGTCGACACCGTCAAGTGCACCGTCCTCGATCATGAACTTCGCACCGCCCGGAATGACTTCCTCTGCGAATTGGTGCAGGAAGACCACTTTGCCCGGTACCTCGTCCTTATTGGCAAATAAAACCTTGGCAACATGGATAAGCGTCGAAGTATGCACATCGTGACCGCACGCGTGCATCACGCCGTCGACCTTTGACTTGTACTCCACATCTTTTGCATCCTGGATCGGCAGTGCGTCAAAGTCCGCCCGGAGTGCCACTGTTCTGCCCGGCTTGCCGCCCTGAAGTGTCGCAACGACACCGCGGCCGCCGACTTTCGTTCTGACATTGTCGACACCCAGGTCTTTATAGAACTGTGCAATCTTTTCCGGTGTCTTCTCCTCATGGTGGGAGAGTTCCGGATACATGTGCATATCCCGTCTGAAATCCACCATATTATCGAATTCGGATTCGAGTGCCTTAAATAATTCTTCCATTATATATGACCTCCTGATCATTTGATCAATTTCATTTCCATACCACTATCATTTTATCAAACTACGTGACAGCTTTCCTAAAATATCACTCCAGTACTCTATGCCATCGTTATCAGTCTCTTAAAACCACGATTATCATCCCGGGCTGGACTTTTAAAATGTCTAGTATAAATGGGCTGGATGTGATAAATTCATTTCATTGCATATATTCATAGTAAATGGAGGGAACAGTATTGAACCAGAAAGATGAGCACAACAAAGAAGAAACATCATTCGTTAAAAAGAGTTATGACAATGTTTGGAAGGAATCAAGGCGTACAAAGTCATTGCTCAAGTTTTTCAGTTCGAAGGATATGAAGGAAGCGGTGGAGGGTAAACCGGATGATGACAGTTCAGGCTACCCGCCGTACAATAGATTGCAGATGACCGGTCTGATTTTAGGTCCGTTATTATTCATTTTAACTTTAATGGTTTTACAGACCGACGGTCTCGATGCAAACGGGGTATTCGTTGTGGCATCGGCATTATGGATTGCGACTTGGTGGATGACCGAAGCCATTCCGATTCCCGCGACTTCGCTCATGCCGTTGTTCCTGTTCCCGATGGGCGGGGTAATGGGCAGCGACCAGGTATCCGGCAGCTATGGCGCAGATATCATCTTCCTGTTTCTCGGCGGTTTCCTGCTGGCGGTGGCCATGGAGAAGTGGAATCTGCATACGCGTGTCGCTTTGACGATCATCCGTGCAATCGGTACCACATCGGCGACGATCATGCTGGGTTTCATGATAGCAACGGCGCTGTTGTCTATGTTCGTATCGAATACGGCAGCAGTCATGATCATGATTCCGATCGGTCTTGCGATCATCAAGGAAGCGCACTCACTGTCGACTGAGGAGATGGGTGGCGACGTAACGAAGTTTGAAAAACAGCTCGTTCTTGGAATCGGTTACTCAGGGACGATCGGTGGTCTAGGTACTCTGATCGGGACACCGCCGCTGATCATACTGGCGGGTCAGATGAATGAAATTTTCGGTTATGATATGAGCTTTGCACAGTATATGCTGATCGGTGTGCCGACGGTAGTGATCATGCTTGCCATCGCATGGTATTTCATGACATTTGTCGCATTCAAACATAATCTGAAGGAACTGCCCGGCGGCAGCAAGATCATCAACCAGGAATTTGAAGCATTGGGTAAAACGACGAAAGAGGAGAAATGGGTGCTCGCCATATTCCTCTTTGCAGCTTCAATGTGGATATTGCGCGGATTTGTTTTCGAGCATGTAGCATTTCTCGAACTGATGACCGACGGGTCTATTGCGATGTTGGCTGCAGTGCTATTGTTCCTCATTCCGACGAGAAGACAGAAAGGACGTATACTCGACTGGTCGGTTGCACGCGACCTGCCATGGGGCGTACTGCTTCTTTTCGGCGGTGGTCTGGCACTTGCTGCAGCAATAGTTGAAACCGGTGTCGACCAGTGGCTGGGCGACCTGCTTGTTGGTATTGAAGGAACGCATATCATCATCATGATCGGGGTTGTATCGTTAATGATCCTGTTCCTGACGGAGTTCACTTCGAACACGGCAACAGCGACGATGATCCTGCCGGTGCTGGCAGGCCTTGCGATGGCGGTGGAAGTGCATCCGCTAGCACTGATGCTTCCGGCTGCGATGGCAGCGAACTGTGCGTTCATGCTGCCGGTGGGAACACCGCCGAATGCGATTGTATTCGGTACAGGTAAAATATCAATTCAGGAAATGGCGAAAGCGGGTTTCGGACTGAATCTCATTGCACTGATTCTTATAGTCGGAATCACATATTTACTGATGCCGATCGTTTACGGCATCGATTTAAATGTCTTTCCGTTTTAAGGACTAAAATAGACATCATGAGAAATGGCATGGCTTTTAAAGTCATGTCATTTTCTGTGTAAATGTCACAAATAAGTACATATTACACATGTGTAACCAAATATTGTATGTAAGTATGAAATTAGGCAGTAAATCAGATGAATGATGAAAATTGTAAATAACATTATCAGGAATTGTAAATATTTTGTAATGCTCTTATATATATTTATATTGAATGTGTTATATTTATGTTTACTGAAATTTTGAAAAAAGGATGTTGAGACGAATTGGAAGAAACGTTGAATTTGGAAGAAATTCTTGAAGTCATCAAGAAGAATCTGGCAATGATCATCGGCCTCGCATTGTTGCTTGGGGCACTGACGGCATTTGCCACGGCATTTTTAATGACACCGCAGTATCAGGCGACCACACAGGTGCTTGTCAGTCAGGCAGAGCAGCAGGAGACGATATCCAACCCGGATGTTCAGACCAGTCTGCAATTGGTGAATACATATAGTGACATCATTACGTCACCGGCAATTCTCGATGAAGTTGTCGAAAATCTTGATTTGAATTACTCCTCTGCCGCACTTGCACAACAGGTGACCGTGAACAACGAAAGTGAATCGCAGGTCATCAACATATCGGTGGAAGATGAAGTGGCAGAAAATGCCGAATTGATAGCGAATGAAATCAGTACTGTCTTTCAAAATGAAATTCCGGACATCATGAATGTCGACAACGTATCCATCCTGACAGTGGCGGATGTCGGGGAAGACCCGTCACCGGTTTCACCTCAGCCGCTTGTGAATATCGCGATCGGTGTCATTCTCGGTGGACTGCTCGGACTCGGCATTGCGTTCCTGAGGGCTTTCCTGGATAAGAGTCTGAAAACGGAAGAGGATATTGAAAAACACTTGGAACTGCCGGTCATCGGATCGGTTGCGAAATTTGAAAAATAAGAGGAGACGACTTCATGTTTGGTAAGAGAGGGAAAAAACATAAATACAGTTCAGGACCGAGAGAGCTGATTGTACGGAATGAACCGAAATCTCCGGTCAGTGAACAATATAGAACAATCCGCACGAATATCATGTACTCTTCTGTGGATAACGAAATGAAAACCATCCTGTTTTCATCAGCCGCACCGAATGCCGGCAAGTCGACGACTGCTGCGAATGTCGCAGTCGCTTTCGCCCAGGCGGGCAACAGGACATTATTGATTGATGCGGATCTACGTCGTCCGACGACGCATTATACTTTTGAGATGAACAATGCGAGAGGATTGTCCAGTGCGATTGTGGGAGAAGCAGAAATCGAGCAGATTTTGAGACAGACGGATGTAGATAATCTGGATATCATCACTTCGGGACCAGTACCGCCGAACCCGGCGGAACTGCTGCAGTCAAAAAAGATGGAACATCTGCTGAAAACGGTCAATATGCAGTATGACAACATCATCATCGATTCCCCGCCCTTATTATCCGTTGCGGATGCACAGATACTGGGGACGAGAGTGGATGGTACGATTCTTGTCGTAAATTCTGAAGACAGTGACAGGGACCAGCTTCAGAAGGCGAAAGACCTGCTCAATAAGACGGATACCAACATCATAGGCGTCGTGCTGAATCAAAGAGATATGGGTTCAAAGGACAGTTACTACTATTACTACAGTAATGGAGAGTGATCATTTTGATCGATATTCACAATCATGTACTGATTGGAGTGGATGATGGACCTGGGAATAGTGAAGAAGCTGTAAAACTGCTGAAGCAGGCAGTGGATAATGGTATTACGGATATCATAGCCACTCCGCATCATAAGACGACACATTATACCAACCCGAGCAGTACGGTTTTTCAAAAACTGGACGAGCTGAACACAATCATCGAAGAAGAGAATTTACATATTAAAGTGCATCCCGGTCAGGAAATCAGAGTGAATGGTGATATTCTCCGGGATTTGTCGTCTGAAGACAGCCTCACGCTGAACCGTTCACAGTATGTGCTGGTGGAACTGCCGTTCAATGATTTGCCGCACTATACTGAAAAGCTGTTTTTCGATATGCAGATGAAAGGATACATTCCTGTCATCGCACATCCGGAACGGTGCAAGCCGATTATCCAGTCACCGGGCAGGTTGTATAATCTGGTCGAAAAAGGTGCGCATGCCCAGGTGACTGCAACGTCGGTCACCGGCGATCTGGGCGAGAATCTGAAAGAGACGAGCCTGAGAATGATTGAAAATAATCTTGTTCATCTGGTGGCGAGTGATGCGCATAATGCAGAAGCAAGACCGTTCGCATTGAACGAGGCGTATGAAGTCATTACGGAAGAACTTGGTTCGGATGTAACTGTAAAATTAAAGAAAAATGCGGAAAAATTGTTAATAGGGCAGGATTTGATTGTTGGGCCGCCATCTGCGATGGATTCGCATTATACGAAAAAGAGGAAGAAAAAGAAGAGACGCTTTTTTGGATTTCTATAGAAAGAAGGTATGCAGTTGGGAGCGAGAGGACGTTATATTTTATTGTTGGCGATTGACTCGCTGATTGTCACGTTTTCTGTGTTTTTAGGATATTATATTTTGGCGCCGTTTTTCCTGCATTATACGCTGCCGGTACTTGCGGGTGTGTCCATCATACTGTTGCTCAGTCACCATGTGTTTGCTTACATCTTTAATCTGTATCACAGAGCATGGGAGTATGCGAGTGTCAGGGAATTGATGTCAATAGCGAAGGCTGTGACGGCATCGATTGTTGTGACGTATATATTGAGTTGGATTTTCTTCCAAACATCATTCACAAGGCTGATGATTATTACATGGATGATGCATCTGATATTAATTGGTGGTTCCAGGTTATGGTGGCGGGTTTCCAGACATAGGATTGTGGGCCAAAAAGATAATAATAAAAACAAAAAACGAACGTTAATAGTAGGTGCTGGCCGTGGTGGTTCGATGCTGATCAAACAGATGTTGGATACACCTGAGATGAATATGGCACCCATTGTTGCGGTGGACGATGATATTTCCAAACGGCGTATGGAATTGACGAACCGGGTGAGAGTCGAAGGGAATCGTAACGATATTCAAAAACTGATCAAAAAGTATGATATTGAAAAAGTGGTTATCGCAATTCCGTCATTAAGTAAGTCAGAACTGAATGAGATTCACGCACTGTCTGTATCTGAAGGAATAGAAGTCATGATTATGCCGAATATCGATGATGTCATGTCTGGCACAGTTGAAGTCAGCAATCTTAAAAAAGTGGAAGTTGAAGATCTGCTAGGCAGAGAGCCTGTGGAACTGGATACGGATGGGATTGAAGACCAGGTTCTCGGTAAAACGATATTAGTGACAGGTGCCGGTGGAAGTATTGGATCAGAAATAGTCAGACAAATAACAAAATTCCAACCTAAAAAAGTAGTATTATTAGGGCATGGAGAGAACAGTATTTATACGATATTGGATGAGATGTCTTTACTCGATAACACAATTGATTATGTACCTGTAATAGCTGATGTGCAGGATCGCGAAAGGATGTTTGAAGTATTTGAAATACATCGACCGGATATAGTTTACCATGCTGCAGCCCATAAACATGTCCCTCTTATGGAAGCTAATCCTCAAGAGGCAGTCAAGAACAATATTATAGGCACAAAAAATACAGCAGAAGCAGCAATTGAGTATAAGGTGGATAGGTTTGTTTTGGTTTCGACTGATAAAGCAGTGAATCCACCAAACATAATGGGAGCAACAAAAAGAGTGGCAGAAATGGTAGTGCAAGCATTGAACCATGAAAGTGAAGTAACTGCACTAGTAGCAGTAAGATTTGGAAATGTCCTTGGAAGTCGAGGTTCAGTTATACCAAAATTTAGGAATCAAATAGAAGCTGGTGGACCAGTTACAGTAACTGATGAAAGGATGACACGTTATTTTATGACCATCCCAGAAGCTTCGAGATTAGTCATTCAAGCTGGAGCAATAGCAGAAGGCGGTGAAGTGTTTGTCCTAGATATGGGAGAGCCGGTAAAAATAATTGAATTGGCTCGTAACATGATTAGATTCAGTGGATATAAAGAGGAAGATATTGGAATTAAAGTAAGTGGAATTAGGCCGGGTGAAAAGTTATTTGAAGAGTTACTCAATGAAGATGAAATTCATTCAGACCAAGTTTATGAAAAAATCCACAGAGGTAAATCTAGTTACAAAGATTTAAATGAAATTGAAAACTTCATTAAGAATTATTTGTATAATAACATGGATGAGAGCCTGTTATTTAAATTAATAGAAAGTAATAGCGGAGGTAAAAATGGATTACAAAAAAATTAAAAGATTTTTTGATATAATATTCTCCTTAATTGGAATAATTATATTATCACCATTATTGATTATTGTTTCTTTGCTAATAAAAAATGATTCAAAAGGTCCTATAATATTCAAGCAAAAAAGAATTGGAGAATTTGGTAAGGTATTTAATATTTTTAAATTTCGGTCTATGGTTGAGGATGCTGAGAAAGGTGGCGTATATGAATTAAAGGGGGATAATAGAGTAACCAAAGTAGGGAAATTAATTCGCAAAACTAGTATTGATGAACTACCTCAATTTGTAAATATCCTTAAGGGAGATATGTCGATTATTGGGCCAAGACCTACTTTAACTTATCACCCATGGGGCTATAGTGAATATAGTAATCACCAAAAGAAAAGATTTGAAGTGAAACCTGGTGTGACTGGTTGGGCACAAATTAATGGAAGAAAGCAATTAAGTTGGGATGAGAGAATAGAATATGATGTTCATTATGTTAATAATATATCGTTTTTATTTGATTTAAAAATACTCTTTATGACTTTCATAAAAGTGCTCAGAAATGAGGATAATATAAATGTTGGCACTACGAATAAAATAGAGGAGTAGTTCAATAAATGAGTTTAAAACTAATGTATATAACTAATAATCCTAAAATAGCTGAATTAGCAGACACTTCTGGAGTTGATTGGATATTTATTGATTTAGAAAAACTAGGTAAAGAAGATCGTCAAAAAGGTTTAGACACAGTGAAGTCTCAACATACTATTGAGGATATAAGTCGTGTGAAAGATGTTATTCGTTATTCCGAATTATTGGTAAGAATTAATCCGGTTAACAACAATACTAGAAATGAGATTGAGGAAGTTATTAAAAGAGGAGCAGAGATTATAATGCTTCCATATTTTAAATATGCTTTTGAAGTGGAACAATTCATAAAAATGGTAGACGGACGAGTAAAGACATGTTTATTACTCGAAACAGAAGAAGCAGTAAATGCAATAGATTCAATATTGGAAGTTAGAGGTATTGATTATATTCATATAGGTTTAAACGACTTACATCTTAGCTATGGTATGGATTTTATGTTTGAACCTTTGAAAGAGGGTATTGTTGATAATTTAGGTAATAAGATTAAGTCGAAAAATATACCTTTTGGATTTGGAGGAATAGCAAAATTAGGAGATGGAGCACTACCTGCAGAAAACATACTCGCAGAGCATCATAGGTTAAAATCAGAGATGGTGATTCTATCAAGGAGTTTTATAACAAACAAAGAGTCATTAAATAAAATAAAAAAAGAATTTATAGATGGTATTAACAAAATAAGATTTTTCGAAGCATCCTTAAAAAGTAAGAGTGATCAATTTTTTATTGACAATAAAAATGAAACATACAAGATAGTAGACCAATTATCTAAAGTGAGACATTAACCCTTATAGACACTTATAAAAATCTTAATGATACTAGAGGTGATTTTCTTTGGAAATACTCATTACAGGTGCATTAAAGTACAATAAAGTCTTTTTTAAACATTTAGAAGAGCTGGGACATAATATTACATTTGTTAAAGATGAGAGAACGGAATTGAATATGGATGTTGAAAATATTGAGGTAATAATTTGTAACAACTTATTTCAATATAATGAGATAGATAATTTTAAATCCTTAAAAACCATTCAGTTAACGAGCGCTGGCTATGACAGAGTCCCTTTAGAAAGAATTAAAGAAAGAGATATAAATATATTTAATGCAAAAGATACATACGGTGTGCCTATTGCTGAATGGGTAATATTAAATATGTTGGAAGTATATAAAGAATCGTTTTTCTTCTACGATGAACAAAAGAAGAAAAATTGGAAAAAAATAGAAGCTTAAGGACTTTGGAAAATAAAAATGTAGCATTAATAGGTTATGGTAATATTGGTCAAGAAATCGCTAATAGGCTTTCTGTGTTTGGTGTTAATATTTTAGCAGTTAATACACAAAAAAAAGATAAAGATAATTCTGATATTACCTATTATAGTATTGAGGATTTAGATGTAGTGTTAAAACAAAGTGATATTGTTGTGGTACTTTTACCGTATAAAGAGAATACTCATCATCTATTTAACTATAAAACCTTCAACGAGATGAAAACAGATTCAGTCTTCATAAATGTATCTAGAGGAAAGGTTGTTAATGAAAATGAATTAATTGATATTCTAAATAGCAACTTAGAAATGTATGCTTGTCTAGATGTTTTTGAAAAAGAGCCACTTCCTTTAGAAAGCCCACTTTGGGAGCATCCAAGGATAAAAATCACTCCACATAATTCATTTGTCTCAGAATTAAATCAAGAAAAGCTACATAAAGTAATTACGGAAAATATCAGTGTATTAAAAATTAATGGTTAGTGGTGAAAACATGAAGGTTATAATGATGAGACCAAGCTATGCACCAGAAATTTCTGGAGGCACTCATTTAGCTTTAAACTTGGTAGATGATTTAATAAAAAATGGTGACATTGTAGAAGTGATTGCTCCAGCGCCCCATAGAGCGAATGAACAAATTAAAAAAAAATATAAAAATCTTAAAAGAGAAGAAAAATATAATGGTAAGTTAGTTATACATAGAGTTAGTTCACCGTTTGGGGAAAAGACAATATTTTTAAGAGCTTTGAGGTTATTATCAATTTCTTTGGGAATGTTCAATAAAGCGAGAAAAATTAAAGATGCAGGTGTCATCATGAGTCATTCTATGCCTCCATTCCTAGGACCTTTAGCAATTGTCGCAGGTAAAATAAAAAGGCTCCCTGTTGTTTATTGGGAACAGGATATAGTTTCGGAATCGTTGATAAGTACTGGAGTAGCAGCAAAGGGTATTAAAAAAAATATTCTGTTTAACTCAGCAAAATTATTTGAAAAAATCTCTTCAAAGGGAAGCAATCATATTATAACAATTTCAGAAAAATTCAAGAAAAGCCATACTAAAATGAATGTAAAAGATAATAAAATTGACGTGGTATACAATTGGATAGATACTGATAAATTTATACCAATCAACAAAGAGAATAACTTTTTATTTGATGATTTGGAAATTAAAAGAAGTGATTTTATTATCACCTATTGTGGTAATTTAGGGCTTCCTCAAAATGTTGAAATTTTAGTTGATGCAGCTAAGAAACTTAATCACTTAAAAGATCTAAAGATTGTGATTTTAGGTAACGGCGTAAGGAAAAATCACATTGAACAATATATTGAAAAGTCAAATTTAAATAATACCGTTAGTCTGCATCCCTTAGTGCCTTTAGAAAAGGCACACTATGCTTATAGTTTAGGTGATATAGGTGTAGTAGTAGGAAGGAAAGGGACCTCTAATAACGGTTTTCCTAGTAAAACATGGAGTATTATGGCAGCTGGTCAGGCCATGATTTCATGTTTTGATCAAGATAGCGAATTAAGCTCATTCGTGAGAGAAGGGGAATGCGGTATTTCTTTACCTCCTGACGACTCAGAAAAATTAGCTGAAGCTATTGAATATTATTATAATAATCGGGATAAAGTAAGAGAACACCAAGATAATAGTCGGCACTTTGTTGTAAATAATTTTTCCAGACCAGAAGCAACTTCTAAAATAATAGAGGTGTTAAAAAAATCTCGATTAAATAATGAGAAGGAGAAAAAGTATGTTTAAAAATAAAAGCTTACTAATTACAGGGGGAACAGGCTCTTTTGGTAATGCTGTTTTGGATAGATTTTTAGAAACTGATATAAAAGAAATCAGAATATTTTCTCGAGATGAAAAAAAGCAAGATGATATGCGAAAAAAATATAAAAATGAAAAGATAAGATTTTATATAGGTGATGTAAGAGATAAAGATAGTGTTAAAAACGCCATGTATGGAGTTGATTATGTATTCCATGCCGCTGCATTGAAACAAGTCCCTTCATGTGAATTCTTCCCGATGGAAGCAGTTAAGACTAACGTCGTTGGTACTGAAAATGTATTAGATGCCTCTGTAGAATGTGGTGTGGAAAAAGTGATATGTCTATCAACCGATAAAGCTGCTTATCCAATAAATGCTATGGGCATTTCAAAAGCGATGATGGAAAAGGTTTTTGTTGCTAAGTCAAAAACAGTAGATTCAAATAGAACTTTAGTTTGTGGCACAAGATATGGAAACGTTATGGCATCCAGAGGTTCAGTCATACCGCTTTTCATAGATCAACTAAAAAAAGGGCAAGATATTACTGTTACAGATCCAGAAATGACGAGGTTTCTTATGAGTTTGGAAGAAGCTGTAGAGTTAGTAATTTTTGCTTTTAAAAATGCTTCAGCTGGCGATATCATGGTACAAAAGTCCCCAGCATCAACTATTAAAGATTTAGCACAGGCGATTAAAGAACTTTTTGGAGCCAATAATGAAATTAAAATCATCGGTACAAGACATGGTGAGAAACTCTATGAAACATTACTCACTCGAGAAGAACATATAGTCGCCAAAGATATGGGGAATTTTTATAAAGTTCCTGCTGATGCTAGAGATTTAAACTATGATAAGTATTTTGTAGAAGGTGATAAAGAACTATCTACTGAAGAAGAATACAACTCACATAATACAGTGAGGTTAAATATAGAAGAGATAAAAGACAAATTACTAGCATTGAATTATGTTCAAGAAGAATTGAAAGGATGGAATCAAAGATGAATATACTAATTACTGGAGCCCAAGGTTTCATCGGAAAAAACTTAATTGCTGATTTAAAACATACTACTAATCATGAAATACTTGAGATAACAAGAGATACAGAAAACGATATAATGAATGAATATTGTAAGAAAGCTGATTTTGTGTATCACCTTGCTGGAGTGAATAGACCCAAAAAGAAACAAGAATTTATAACAGGCAATCAAGATTTCACTCAGAAACTATTCGACACTTTAGAAAAACATCAAAGTAAAGCTCCAGTATTAGTGACATCATCTATTCAGTCTGAAAAAGATAATCCATATGGCAACAGCAAAAAAGCAGCAGAAGAAATTACATTTAAATATGAAGAGAAAACAGGCAATAAAGTATTAGTTTATAAACTGCCTAATGTTTTTGGTAAATGGTGCAAACCTAACTATAATAGTGTGGTTGCTACCTTCTGTCATAACATAGCAAACAATCTTCCTATTGAAGTGAATGATGAGACAGCACAGCTTAATCTTGTTTATATTGATAACGTTATTGAAGAATTCAAAGCTGCACTGGAAGGTAATGAAAATGCAGTGGATTCATACTGTGATGTAGATAATAAACACCAGGTAAAACTAGGTGAAATTGTCAAGCTACTTCACGACTTTAAAGAGAGCAGAAACAGTCGTTCAGTGCCTGATATGGATGATCCTTTTACTAAAAGTTTATATAGTACATATTTAAGTTATTTACCTAAAAAAGATTTTAGCTATGACCTAAAAATGAATATAGATGATAGAGGATCATTTACAGAATTTTTAAAAACTCCGGATAGGGGTCAGGTTTCTGTTAATGTATCTAAACCAGGTATAACAAAAGGTAATCATTGGCATCATACTAAAAATGAAAAGTTTTTAGTTGTCAGTGGCACTGGTGTAATACGATTTAGAAAAATAAATGATAATGAAGTGATTGAATATCATATAAGTGGTGAAAAACTTGAGGTTGTAGATATACCAGTAGGCTACACTCATAACATTGAGAATTTAGGCAATACTGATATGGTAACCGTGATGTGGGTAAATGAAATTTTTGATCCTGAAAATCCGGATACTTATTTTGAGGAGGTTTGATTATGAAAAAATTAAAAGTCATGACTGTTGTCGGAACAAGACCGGAGATAATCAGGTTATCTGCAGTTATAAATCGTCTTGAAGAGTCTGAAGCAATAGAACATGTTCTTGTACATACTGGTCAGAACTATGATTATGAGTTAAATGAAGTGTTTTTTAATGATTTTAATTTAAGAAAACCAGATTATTTTCTTAATGCAGCCACAGGTACGGCTGTAGAGACCATCGGAAATATCCTTATTAAAGTAGACCCAATTATGGATGAAGTAAAACCAGATGCATTCCTTGTATTAGGAGATACAAATAGTTGTTTATGTGCAATAGCCGCTAAAAGAAAGAAAATTCCAATTTTCCATATGGAAGCTGGGAATAGATGCTTTGATCAGAGAGTGCCTGAGGAAACCAATAGGAAAATTGTAGATCATATTTCTGATATTAACCTTACATATAGTTCAATTGCCAGAGAATATTTACTTAGAGAAGGTTTTCCGTCAGATCAAATAATTAAAATCGGTAGTCCGATGCTTGAGGTTATAAATTCAAGAAAAGATGATATTGATAAGTCGGATATTGTAGAAGAACTCAACCTAAAAAAAAATGAATACTTTGTTGTTTCTGCGCATAGAGAAGAAAATATAAACTCTGAAAAGAATTTTAACGGATTAGTGGAAAGCTTAAACACTATAGCTGAACGATATGGTATGCCTATAATAATTAGTACTCATCCAAGGACCAAAAAGATGATAGAAGAAAAGGGTATTAAATTTAACTCATTAATTAGAACTATGAAACCTTTAGGTTTTAATAATTATATTAAATTACAAAAAAGTGCTAAAGCTGTACTTAGTGATAGTGGCACGATTAATGAAGAATCATCTATTTTGGGATTAAAGGCATTAAATATTAGAGACGCACATGAAAGACCAGAAGCGATGGAAAATACAGTTACTATAATGGTTGGTTTAAATAAGGAAAGAATAATGCAAGGTCTTGAGGTCCTTGAAAAAAACGGCAATATTAATCAAAATATCGTTTATGATTATAATGTTACAGATGTGTCTCAAAAAATAGTGAGTTTAATACTCTCATATACTGATTATATAAACCGTAAAGTTTGGAGAGAATACAAGTGACTAAAAAAATGTTAATCATTACAGGATATTATTTACCAAGTATAAAAGGTGGCGGACCTATTCAATCAATTAAAAATATTGTCGAGAACTTTAATTCTGAATTAGAAATTTATATTATTACTGGGGATAGAGATTTGGGTGATAGCACCGCATTCCCAAATATAACCATCGATGGTTGGAACAAAGTTGGTTCTGCAAATGTCTTTTATATTAACTCAGAGAAGTATTCATTGTCAAAAATCAAAAATATTATACATGATTTAGACGTGGATATCATATATCTCAATAGTTTTTTTTCATTTAAATTTAGTATTTTACCTTTGATTATATTAAAATCTAAAAAGCTTAAGCAGAAAAGAATAGTAATTGCACCGAGGGGGGAATTTTCTCCAGGAGCATTTAATCTTAAGAGATATAAGAAAAATCTATACGTGAATATAACAAAACCATTTAATTTTTATAAAAATATAGTATGGCATGCCACTGCAATTTCTGAAAAAGAACATATTGAAAAAAAAATGGGTTACAAATCAGAGGTGATCTTAGCCAATAACTTAACTCCGGATTACTCTCAACTAAACTACTCGAAAAAACTTAATAAAGAACCGAATTATGTAAAATTAGTATATATTTCTCGTATCCATCAAAAGAAAAATTTAATTTTTGCCTTACAGCTTTTATCGTCTATAAAAGGGAATGTGCTTTTTAATATTTACGGCCCTATAGAAGACAATAATTATTGGAAGAAGTGCAAAGAAATAATTGCTAGGTTACCGCAGAATATATCTGTAAAGTACCATGGATTAGCTAAAAGAAATAAAATTATGAGTATTTTTCATGAAAATCATTTTTTCTTCTTTCCGACCCTTGGTGAAAATTATGGTCATGTAATTTCTGAATCTTTAATAGGAGCGTGTCCATTAATAATTAGTGATGAAACCCCTTGGAGGAGATTACAAGAAAAAAAAGTCGGTTGGGATATTTCTTTAGATAGAGAAGAAAAATTTATAGAAGTTCTAAATGAAGCAGTTCAAATGAACCAAGAAGAGTATGTAGAATATTCTAAAGAATCTTTCGCTTTCGGTAAAAATACTTCAAATATTCAGAGAGAGAGAGAGAATTATCAAAAACTATTTGACTTTTGATGATTTATTTCTGTTTCCTTCGTAGAAGGTGTGAATTTCGATTTGAATTCAAATGCATTATCGTTTAAAAAAAATTTTTCTTGGACTTTATTTTCAAGTATACTTTTTTCTTTCAGTCAATTGTTTATAATTTCAATACTAGCTAAATTAGGTAGTGTAGAATTAGTTGGTATGTATTCGTTGGGTCTAGCTATTAGTGCGCCTGTATTTCTCTTTTTTTCTATGAATCTTAGAGTGGTCTTATCAACTGATTTAAAAGAAGAGATGAGTTTTTCCAACTATTTAATGTTTAGACTTTTTACTTCATCTATAGCTGTCATATTAATTATACTTCTACTAGCAATACTAAACGTAAGTACTGAAAGTAAATTAATCATCATACTAATATCATTAGTTAAATGGGTTGAATCATTAAGTGATATTAGTTATGGAAAGTTTTTTCAGATGGAGACGATGCAATATGCTGCAATCTCAAAAATTATGAGATCAATATTGACAATTGTAGTTTTTTTAATCGTATTTTTACTATCAGAAAATTTAATTCTCAGTATTACATTTCAATTAACTAGTTGGATGATAATACTCCTTTTGTATGATTTTAAAAAATTAAAAAAGGTATTTAATGTATATTTAGTAAAAGGGGGAATTAACAAAAATAAGTTTAAAACATTATTTTTAATAGCTATTCCTCTTGGGATTTCAGGTACGCTCGATTCTTTGAACACAAATATACCTCGTTATTTTATATCAACATTCTATAGTTCAAGTGAACTTGGTATTTATACTGGTGTGACATATATTATGATAATTGGTCAAGTTTTTATTTCAGCGATGTCAAATGTTGTTATTCCAAGGCTATCTAAATATTATGTATATGATCTAAAAAAATATGTGATGTTTTTAAGACGACTTATGATTTTAGCTATTGCAATTAGTTTGTTAGGAATTTTAATATCGTCGATATTTGGAGATATCATTTTAAGAATCTTATTTAGTGAGGAATTTTCGGGTTATAAAAATCTCTTATCTTTGTCAATGATTACTGCATCATTTTGGTATATGTCTGGTTTCTTACATGCAGGGATACAAGCAACAAGAAAATTTAAAGTACAAATTCCATTATTTCTAATTACTATGGTGGCTACTTTAATTTTTTCAATCATATTCATACCTATTTTTGGAATCTATGGAGGAGTTATTTCTCTAATGATAGGCTATATTACTCGCTTTTTGTTTTCGCTAATAGTAGTCAATAGAATTATTAAGCTAAAAATATAAGGTTATAAATTTGCAAACTTAATTATTATTAATATTTGTAATCTTTTAACCTTTATAATTTATTATTGTTATCTCATTTAAATGCACTTTTCAAAAACTTATACCATTGTAATTTATACTTTAACCTGAATTATTCATAGAAAAATACTAACAGGCAATTAACGCCGGTTTCATTGGCTTTTCAAGCGAATGCCCATTCACTTGAAAAGTGAAAAAAGAACCCATTTCTGATAAGGTTAAATCACCACAAAATAACCAAAAGAAAGGGTTCTTATAATGGCTACTTTATCGCAAATCTCATTGGATTTCAATCGCAAGATCAAACTCTCAAACGACGGCGGTGCACT
>NZ_JCANUC010000021.1:0-36671 GCF_059568765.1 Lacicoccus kunmingensis DSM 17847
AAGCTCTCCAGCGCCGATGGTAGTTGGACTGACGTCCCGTTAGAGTAGGACGCTGCCAGGCAAACTTTTAGAGACCCTTTGCGGTCTCTTTTTTTGTATAATGAGATTATAATATTTTTTATTTCAAACAGGTGATTATATGATAAAGATAAAAGCAGATAATATAGAAAAAACCAGACAGATAGCAGGAGCATTTGCTGATAACATTAAAGACAATGATGTTCTATTACTTCGAGGGGACCTGGGTGCCGGTAAAACGACGTTTACTCAGTCACTTGGAGAATATCTCGGTGTCAGGCGACGTATGACATCCCCGACTTTCAACATCATTAAAAGTTATCAAGTTAAATCACTCAATGTACATCATATGGATTGTTACCGTCTGGAATTCAGCGATGAAGATCTTGGATTTGAAGAATATTTCGGTAATGGCATTGTCATTGTGGAGTGGCCTGATTTCATTGAGGAATATTTACCGGAGAAAGTCATTAATATAACAATTACCCATGATGGTAACGGGCGTCTGTTTGAAATAGAAAATATGAATTTAAATGATGAAATTATGGAGGCATTGGATGAAATCTCTTTTGATTGATACATCGAACAAAGTAATATCACTGGCTATTAATGATGATGGTATTCACATAGCAGAGATTAATGCCAACGTGAAAAGAGCCCATTCAGAAACGCTGATGGTGTATATCAGCAATCTGTTTGATTATGCAGGGATGAAAAAAAGTGAGATTGACCGTATTATCGTTGCACGCGGACCTGGTTCGTATACAGGTGTGAGAATTGGTGTAACTGTAGCAAAGACGCTTGCATTCAGTCTAAAAACTGAGTTGTATTCTGTGTCCTCCCTATTTGTTCTTGCAGCTTCATCCGATCAGCAAGGCATTGTAGCGCCGATATTTGATGCAAGAAGGGGTAACGTCTTTACGGCAGCCTATAAATTTAACGGAGATGACTTTGAAGAGATTCAGGTACCTCGACACATGTCATTCGATGAAATCAAAGAAATAATGAAAGATGAAGACGTCCACTTTTATGGGAATACGAGCGAGCAATTTAAAAATGTGGATGATTTCTCTCATTTGACACCGAGAATTTCCAATGTCGAGCGTTTTACCGGCGCGCTTAAACAGGAAGATGTTCATGGTTTAGTACCTGAATACTTAAGAGTATCGGAGGCTGAAAGAAATTGGATGGACAAGAATCAGTAAATATAAGAGAAATGACAATTGAAGATATTGATACGGTACATCTGATAGAAACAGCTTCTTTTACAAAGACATCGTGGACTAAGGAGGCTTTTTTAAGAGAGCTTGGTGTAAACAGGTTTGCCCATTATTTCGTAATGGAAAAAGACTCCGAAATCATCGGCTACTGCGGTCTTTGGCTGATTTTAGATCAGAGTCAGATTACAACAATTGCAATAAGGGATGATCAGCGGGGCCTCGGCCTGGGGCATGCTTTACTCAAGTATGTTAAGGATTATTCTGCAGAGTCGACCAAGACTTTGTCTCTTGAGGTCAATATCGATAACGAGGCAGCGAAAAGTCTGTATGAAAAAGAAGGGTTTTCCTATGGAGGAATACGTAAAGATTATTATGGACCCGGAGAGGATGCACATGTGATGTGGGTGAAGTTGGATGAATAAAGACATTACAATATTAAGTATAGAAACGAGTTGTGACGAGACAGCATGCAGTGTCGTGAGAAATGGACATGAACTGCTGTCGAATATTGTGGTCAGCCAGATTGACAGCCATAAAAGGTTTGGCGGTGTTGTGCCTGAAGTGGCTTCCAGACACCATGTTGAGTCCATTACAACGGTCATAGAAGAGGCTTTGGATCAGGCGGGCTTAACACCTGAAGAACTGGACGCTGTCGCTGTAACGGAAGGACCTGGATTAATCGGGGCACTTTTAGTCGGTATCAATGCTGCAAAAGCTTTCAGTTTCGCACATGACCTCCCGCTGATTCCAGTGCATCACATCGCGGGCCATATTTATGCGAATCAGCTGGAGGAAGAGTTGACATTCCCTCTGATGGCTCTGATTGTTTCAGGCGGCCATACAGAGCTGATCTACATGAGAGATCACCTGAGCTTTGAAGTAATCGGTGAAACACGTGATGATGCTGTCGGAGAAGCTTACGACAAGGTGGCACGGGTCATCGGTCTGCCTTATCCGGGGGGGCCACATATAGACCGACTGAGCAAAGAAGGCCAGGATACATTTAACTTCCCAAGAGCATACCTGGAAGCAGGCAGTTATGACTTCAGTTTCAGCGGATTAAAATCTGCAGTAATCAATTCTCTCCACAACCATAAGCAGAAAGGCCTGGAAGTGAACGAGAAAGACGTTCCAGCTTCATTCCAGCACAGTGTGGTGGATGTATTGACAAATAAAACCATGCAAGCTGTTGAAGAGTACAAAGTAAAAGAATTGATCATCGCAGGGGGCGTTGCTGCAAACAGCGGACTCAGAGCAAGATTTGAACAGCTGACCAGAATGCAGGGTATCAATCTGCACATCCCTGAACTGAAGTTCTGTACTGATAATGCTGCAATGATCGGTGCTGCCGCTTATCAGTTATATTTAAAAGAGCATTTTACAGGGCTTGATCTGAACGGACGGAATTTTATCGATATAGAAGAGTATGCCAAATAATATATTATCCCAGTCTACACTGTAGACTGGTTTTTTTAATCTCATTCTTCAGAAATAATCCACTTTTCTAAAAATTATGTTTGACATCGTATTCATACCCTGATAGTATGATATTTAACTTAAAACAGAATAAAGTCCTTATCTAGAGCAGGGGAGGAAATTGGTCCCATGATCCTGCGGCAACCTCACTTTTTAAGAGTGGATGGTGCCCATTCCAACAAGCAATGTGCTTGAAAGATGAGGAGGAGCGTTTATCATAAAAGCCTCTTCCTCAGGAAGAGGCTTTTTCTATTCCTACTGTCTAAGTAAGAATTAAGTGGATTAATGCTAAAGGGAGAGATTAATTATGAAAAAACAAATTCGTCTGAACGGTTTCACTCAAAATACTGTAGCACCGCATTCACCAGGATTATGGCGCCATCCGGAAGACCAGGGCAGTCGTCATGCTGATCTCGATTACTGGACTGATCTTGCCAGGCTATTGGAAAAAGGAAAATTTGATGCTGTCTTTTTAGCGGATGTACTCGGAGTATATGATGTTTACGGAAACAGCCCTGATGCTGCAATTAAAAATGCTGTGCAGGTGCCATTGCATAATCCATTGCTTCAAATTTCAGCAATGGCTGCTGTTACCAAGCATATCGGTTTTGCACCGACTTACTCTGCGACTTACACAGAACCTTACAAACTGGCCCGTGAATTTTCTACGTTGGACCATCTGACCAAAGGACGTGTGGCATGGAATATTGTTACATCGTATTTGAACAGTGAGGCAGTCAATTTAGGAATGGAAGGTCAGATCAAACATGATACAAGATATGACCGTGCAGATGAGTATATGGATGTCGTCTATAAATTATGGGAGCACAGCTGGGAAGAAGACGCAGTAGAAGCGAATAAAGAGACTGGTGTTTATTCGAATCCTGATAAAGTCCATCCAATAAGACATGAAGGTGAATTCTTCAATGTTCCGGGTGTACATCTGGTGGAGCCATCACCACAACGTACCCCTGTATTGTTCCAGGCAGGTGCTTCCGAGAAAGGCAAAGCTTTCGCTGCGAAACACGCTGAAGCGCTGTTTACGACACTGGCGAGTGACCTGGATGAATTGAAGGCATTTACATCAGATATAAGGAGCCGTGCAGTGGAAAACGGCAGAAATGCAGAAGATATAAAAATTTTTCCTGGAATCGTACCGATTGTCGGACGTACGGAAGAAGAAGCCCAGGAAAAGTATGAAGAACTTTTATCATATGTCAGTTATGAAGGGACAGCAGCAATGCTTTCAGGGCACACGGGTGTAGATTTCTCCCAATATGAACCCGATCAATATGTGGAAGATGCAGATACGGAAGCATCGCACGGTTTCCTCAAAAAATACTCGGCAAGTACGACCAGAAAATGGACAGTGAGAGAAGCAGTGCTCCATCACGGCCTCGGTATCGGGGCAAGCAAGGTGATCGGTACACCTGAACAGATTGCAGATGAACTGGAAGCAATGGCGAACATCGGCGATGCCGACGGCTTTAATATCATTCAGGCAGCAAGCCCTGCAACTTTCGAAGACTTCATAGAACATGTGATTCCGGTACTTCAGGAACGCGGCAGCTACAGAACAGAATATGAGGCGTCAACTTTACGTGAAAACCTGTTTGGCAAAGATAAGGTAAGAATTCCAGAAAATCATCAGGCGAAGAAAGTTGAAATAGCCAAAAAAGTGAATGTTTAAATAAACAACAGCCCTGAAAATTTATTCAGGGCTGTTTCTTTGGTATTCTGATTTTAATATGGAGTAGTAGACATCATTAAAATACTCTCCCTGCTTCCACTTATGTACATGTCTGAGTACACCTTCCTTTTGCATGCCAAGCCGCTCCAAAACTTTTCCTGATGCGGTGTTCCGTTCATCGTACATGGCCGCAATACAGTCGAGTCCGAGAACCTCGAACCCTAATTTTAGTATGGCTGCTCCGGCTTCGGTCATATAACCTCTGCCGTGATATTTTTTATTTAAAGTATAGCCGATGATGGCTCTTGAATCTTCAGTTTTTCTTCTCAGTTCAATCGTTCCTATCATCTTCCCGGAGGACTTCAATTCAATGCCATATTTCCCAAGCGATTGTTCTATAAAATAGTTCACTATCGCTTCTTCAGTGTCGGACGGTGACGCATGACGATCGAAAACATAATAGGTGGTTTCTTCATCAGAAGCATACTCATACATATCTGCAGTATCCTTTAACGTCACTGGTCTTAAAATCAACCGCTCGGTTTCCAGCCGGCTATGCTTTGCCAGCAACACTTTATAACTGTTCAAATAAACCCCTCATTTCTTCAACACAATCAATTTCTTTCAATTATAACAAAGTGAACAGATGACAAATTAAAGATGAAGGACGATTAAAATAATAGTGAATATTATTGCAAAATATCTGAAAATAGATATAATATACACAACTGCATATTCAGGTAAAAGAGTAGTCTGTGAAAATTGTAAGCGAGCCGGAGAAGGTGGGAGCCCGGTAATTGAAACAGATGAACCGCATTACAGTCAATCGGTGGCGACACCGTTATCAATTGAGAGTATATTTGGAGTGGTACCGTGAGCAATTCACCTCTATTAAGGAGATGGATTGTTTTTTTTATTTTATAGGAGGGATTTTAATGTTCAAAAAGTATATTGCTGAAGATTTACATAAGATTTTAAAAGAAGATTTAACATATGAAACCATTTTAGAGATTCTAGAGGTGCCTGCCAAGAACAATTTTGGAGACTTTTCATTCCCTGCTTTTACATTGTCGAAGATATACAAGAAATCACCAAAAGAGATAGCAGAGAGTATCAAAGACGAAATTCGAAGTGAACTCTTAGATAAAGTCGAAGTGATAAACGGCTTTGTGAATTTTCACATAGATAAACAAAAAGGCAGCATCATCATCATGGATGAAATTCAAAAAGAACGTTATGGAAAAACCAATCATTTGAACGGAGAGAAATTGGTGATTGATTTCTCGAGTCCGAATATAGCAAAACCTTTTTCGATGGGGCATTTGCGGGCAACGATACTCGGAGATTCTCTTTCCAGAATACTTGGGTAGAATGGTGCAGAAGTAACAGGGATTAATCACCTGGGAGACTGGGGCACACAGTTTGGAAAACTCATTGTCGCGTATACTAAATGGGGAGAAAAGGATGCTGTTGAAGCAAATCCCATAAAAGAACTTTTCCACCTTTATACGTACTTTCATAAAGAAGCTGAAATACATCCGATTCTTGATGACGAAGCCAGAGAAGCATTTAATCAACTTGAACTTGGTAATACGGAATATACAGAACTATGGCAGTGGTTCAGAGAAGTATCTCTGGATGCATTCCAATTGTTGTACGATCAGTTAAATGTGTCATTTAACCATACACAGGGAGAATCTTTTTATAATGATCAGCTGGATGAGACTGCCAAATTGTTGAAAGAGAAAAATTTATTGGAATTTGATGATGGTGCTTACATAGTAAGACTTAAAAATATACCGCCGGCATTGATTAAAAAGAGAGATGGTGCATCACTTTATATCACTCGTGATGTAGCAGCCATGCTTTATAGAGCCGAAAATTACGAAGCGGATAAAATACTATACGTTGTTGGTCAGGAACAATCAGTTCATTTTGAGCAACTTTCGCAACTTGCAGAACTATTGCATGTCAAAACTGAAATCGAGCATATTCCTTTCGGGATGATATTGAAAAATGGAAAAAAGATGTCTACGAGAAAAGGTGAAGTCGTTTTATTGGAAGATATTATTGCAGAAGTTAAAGAGAGAGCACTCGAAGTAATTAGTAATAAGAACCCCAATCTAGAAAATAAAGAACAAGTAGCAGGGAAAATTGCAATCGGGGCGATAAAGTTTCATGATTTGAAGAATGATAGGATGAATAGCTATGATTTCAATATTGAAGACATGCTGAAATTTGACGGAGAAACTGCAACCTATGTGAATTATACCAATTCCCGTATTCAGTCAATATTAAGTAAAAATCAGGTTGTCCATAATAAGGAATTTGTATTCGAAGAAAATATGTGGCCAATTTTAAAACATATGGCAAAGTATGAGGAAGTTCTTGAAGAAGCGGCTATTCGTTATTCACCTTCGGTAATATGCAGATATGTCATGCAGTTGTGCAGACTGTTCAATACTTATTATGGTCAGGAAAGAATTATCAGAAGTAACAATGAAAAATCCAAACTGATTCTGCTACAGTTGATATCCCGTAATATTAAACAAGCGATGAGTATGCTCGGGATAGAAACGGTGGACAGTATGTAGTCCCTGTATTATAAAAGGAGAAAACCATATTCCGGCTTTCTCCTTTTTAAATTCATAAATTTATCTGTACTGATTAAATTGATTGTTCCCTTTTTCTTTCTGCACCTGTTCTACGGCATCATCGACCTTGCCCTGGGTTTCTTCTTGTTTTGAGCCGGCCTTGGATTTTTCATCTTTGAAATCGTGTTTCTTGGCCTGTGCTTTTTCTTCCATCTGTGCTTTTTGTTCCTGGCCTTCTTCAGCCTGTCTTTGTGCTTCGTCTTTCATCTTTTCTACTTGATCTTTATGTTCTTCAGTCATCATTACACGCTCCTTTGAATTACTGTATACTTACTTTTACCATTCTCCGGAAGGAGTTAAACAAATATCTTTCATCACATTTATTTTGAATCTGAAAAGTGTATAATGACAAATAAATCATGAAATTTATATTTAAACTGATTTGTACGGAGGGGTTGCATGGTTTATTTCAAAATATTATTTCCATTAATCTTCTTGACTGCATTTCTATTGTTATTGAACCGGTCATCTATTTTTAATTCAGAAGGCGGAAAGTTCAGGCATTCGGAAGCAGACCTCTTTCTTAAAGGTCTTTTGGGGATTGAAGCAGTGGCAGTTTTAATCATATTGATGTTTATCTTATAAGGAGGGATTTTATTAATAAAAATAAAACCGGTCACTTTTTAGGAGTACTGTCCATACTGGCCATTATTATAAATGTCATTATATTTTTCACACAGAGAGGTCCTGATGCCGAACCTTACTTCATCATTGTTTTTGGCATATTATCCCTCGGGGGAATCGTTTCAGCTGTATTATCTCTATGGCTTACCAGGAAATTAATTTTGTTTTTCTTAGGTCTGCTTGGAAACAGCACGATTCTTGTTTTTGTATTATTCCTGCTGCTGGCAATGGGGATCGGTGAACCGTAACCATTTACCTGGATAACGATAAAATTTATGATAGGGATTATTTACATCATGTATTGTGTTAAACTTGAATCTGCATTTATATAAATAAAAATCAAAGGGAGAATTATATGTCTGAAGCTGCCATGAAAATTATTGATTTACATAAGAAAATCGGACGCAGTCATATCATCAAAAATCTTGATTTTGACATCAGGCCGGGAGAGGTTTTTGGTTTCATAGGACCAAACGGTGCCGGCAAGACGACGACAATACGGATGATGGTGGGTCTGCTCAGCATAACGAAAGGTGATGTGGTCATACAAGGCCACAGTATAAAAAAGGACTATACAAAAGCAATCGGTGAAGTCGGAGCGATAGTGGAGAACCCTGAAATGTATCCCTTTATGACCGGTCTGCAGAACCTGAAGCATTTCGCAAGGATGTCCGACGGAGTGACAAATGAACGTATAAAAGAAGTGATTGAGCTGGTTGGTCTGGAGAAGGCAATCAAGACGAAAGTCAATAAGTATTCGCTCGGTATGCGACAGCGCCTTGGCATAGCACAGGCGCTCCTGCATAGTCCATCTGTACTGATATTGGATGAGCCGACGAACGGTCTGGATCCTACCGGCATACGTGAAATTCGAAGATACATCAGACGTCTTGCGGTTGAAGATAATGTATCTGTCATTGTTTCGAGTCATCTGCTCAGTGAAATTGAATTGATGTGCGACCGTATCGGTATCATTCAAAATGGTGAGCTGATTGCGATTAAAGATCTGCATGAAAAAGCTGAAACGAATGAGTACATCGTCAATCTTGATGTGTATCCTATGGAGATGTCTATTGATATCCTCCATAAAATGACTGGAATAGAGATTTTGGATACCGAAAGAGGAGTACAGATTAAAACTATAAAAGAGAACATTCCGTTTCTTGTGACGACGCTCGTCCAGAACGATATAGAGATCTACGGGGTAAATGTGCTCCAGTCGACACTTGAAGATCAATTTATCGAGATGATTGGAGAGAATATCATTGAATAAATTATTCAGCTTAATTATAAACGAACTGGGAAAGATATTTGTGCTCAAATCCACGTGGATCATGTATATCATTCTTGCCGGCATTATTATAGTGAGTGCTGTCATTACAAGCACTTCTAATTTCGTGAATACTGATAAGACTTATTCCGATGATTGGAAGACAGAACTTCAGGAAGAAAATGAAACACTGATGACTGAAATTGAAGAAGCAGAGGATGATCCTTTCATAGAATCCAGTAATATGGATATCATTGAAGAAAATGAATATCATATTGAGAATGATGTCCGGCCGTACGGCTACCATGCGGGAGACTTTACGATGGACAACCTGTTTCTTACTTCGCTGATCAGCCTGTTCACCATAATTGTCGGCGGCGGTATAGTTGCGAATGAATTCAGATGGGGGACCATCAAACAGCTTCTGATCCGGCCGATTTCAAGAAGTGTGATTCTTCTGTCTAAATATATTGCACTTCTTTTATTCACATTGTTTACTGTACTGTTTCTTATTTTGATCGGTGTGGCAGTTGGCGCATTATTTTACGGCCTTCCCGCTGTTAATCCTGAAATAGTGGTGACACGTCCGGACGGTATGGCGACTTCAGCACTGGTGCTGGAGGCACTTATGATGTATGGATTCAGAACACTGAATATTATTATACTGGCCACATTCGCCTTTATGATTTCGAGTATTTTCAGAAGCAGTGCACTTGCCATCGGTCTGGCGATGTTCCTCATGTTTGCAGGTTCGACAGCCGCCCAGGCACTTGCGAGGTATGAGTGGTCCAAATTCATTTTATTTGCCAATACGGATCTATCTGTATACTTCAATCTCGTCGGACCGATCCGTGACGAGATGACCATCGGATTTTCAACAGGTGTTATTGTAGTTTATGTGATTATATTCATCATAGCGGCTTGGATGGTATTCACTAAACGTGATGTTGCTTGATAAAATTGAATCAACTATAAGAAAACGAAGATCATTTCTGATCTTCGTTTTTATTATGTGTAAATTGATAAAGCGAACATACATTCAACTCTATCGAATGAAACATACATTCAACGTTGTCAACAGGGAACATTTGTTTTATCCACAGACTGTGGATAACCTGTGGATTAAACTGTGTTTCATTTTGGATAAGTCATCAACATCTGTGGAATTAAATGTGTATAACTGTGCAAAACTTTGTGGATAATGTGGATAAGTCGTTAAAATACTGATTTAATCACACCATGGCTGTGCATAACTTTGTGATGAAGTATAATTCTGACAAATTACGTTATACACCGAACATATGGTTAAAAAAGAAACGTCCGGTACATTGACCGAACGCTTCTATGTTTCTGATAACAGCTCTTCGCTTTCTGCCCATTGTTCCATAACAGTTTCCAATCTGTCATTTCTGTCTATCAGCTGATCATTGAGTTCTGCGGATTTTGTATAGTCATTGTAAACTTCCGGATCCAGCAGCTGATTTTCTATACTCTCTATATCTTGTTCAAGAACGGTTATTTCCTGCTCAAGAGTTTTAACTTGTTTTTTCAATTTGCCTATTTCATTACGCTGTCGTTTCTGTTCTTCATAGCTGAGATGACCTTTATTTTCAGACTCTGTTTCTTTTACTTCAGTTTCCCGTGTTAATTTCAATTCCTCTTTTTTATGAAGGAAGTAGTCATAATCTCCATTAACTAAAAACAAGTTCTCTTTTTCCATTTCCAAAATGCGGTTTGCTATTCTGTTGACGAAATATCTGTCATGAGAGACGAATATGATGGTGCCTTCAAAATCATCGAGTGCATTTTCAAGGACTTCCTTACTGTCGATGTCCAGATGGTTCGTCGGTTCATCGAGTATAAGGACATTATTTTTTTCAAGCATCAGCTTTGCCAGCTGAATCCTTGCTTTTTCACCGCCGCTCAAATCATTGACGCTTTTCAGCACTTCATCCTGTGTAAATAAAAACCGGCCTAATATTTTTCGGACATCGCTTTCCTTCATCTCAGGGTACTCGGACCACAACTCCTCAAGGACATTTTTGCTGGAAGTGAATTCGGCCTGTTTCTGATCGTAATATCCGATTGAAACATTGGTGCCGTAAACGATGTCACCGGCTTTTTTCTGTATTTTCTTTGCGATGGTTTTGACGAGAGTGGATTTACCGATGCCGTTGGGGCCGAGTATCGCAAGCCTGTCCCGTTTTTCCACACTGAAGTTGATATGGTTGTTAAGCACCTCATCATAGCCGATTGACAGGTCATTGATTCTGAGTACATCATTACCGCTTTCACGCTTTATATTGAAAGTGAAATTGGCATTTTTATGATCCTGTTTCGGGGCGTTGATGCGTTCCATCATTTCGAGTTTTTTCCGTCTGTCTTTTGCCATGCCGCTCGTGGAGGCACGTGCGATATTTTTATCGACAAAATTTTCCAGTCTGGCAATTTCTTTTTGCTGTCGTTCATATTGCTTCATGGTCAACTGGTATCGTTTCTCTTTTTCCACAACATACTTGGAATAATTGGTGTGATAGAGTGTACCGGTGCCAAGTTCCACTTCATATATTTTGTCGACGGTTTTATCCAGGAAGTATCTGTCGTGACTGATGATGACGACAGCGCCCTGGAAGCTGTTTAAATACTGTTCGAGCCATTCTACCGTATCCATGTCCAGATGATTTGTCGGCTCATCGAGAAGCAGCAGATCGGGCTTTGAGAGCAGCATCTGGGCAAGTGACAGACGAGTCTTCTGGCCGCCTGAAAATTCATCGACTGGACGCTCAAGATCGCTCACATCAAAACTCAATCCGGTCAGTACCATTTTGATATTGGAATCTATATGATAGCCGTCCTGATTTTCAAAAGCGTTTTGAAGTCTTTCCAGCTTGTTCACATAGTCCTGGTATTTCTCATGGGTATATTCATTATTTTCAAGCCATAGAGTGACTTCATCCATTTCATCTTTCAACGCTAAAACTTTTTTGAATGGACGTCTCATCTCTTCTTGTACCGTGAGACTGGACTCCAAAGTCATCTGTTGGGTCAAATAACCGACGGATGTTCCTTTGGGCTGCGTAAGATTACCGCTGTCATAACTCATTTCCCCGGCCATTATTTTCATCAGAGTAGTTTTGCCGGCACCATTTTTGCCAACGATACCTATATTTTCACCTGATTTGATTTCCAAAGTGACTTTATCGAAAACCAGATCAGTGACAAATGATTTTTTTAAATTAGATAATTGCATTACGATCATAAATTTCCCTCACTTTCTTTATAGTCTACAACAGTATACTGAAAAAAACGATGGTAATTCACATGCAATAGTAGGAAGGAATGCACTATTTATGCTATAATAATGTCATTAGTCAATGGGTAGGTGTAAATGATTGTGAATACAAAAAAGAAAATTCCAAACGCAACAATGAAGCGGCTACCTCTTTATTATAGATATTTTAAACAAGTAGAAGAAGCAGCTACTGACAGAGTATCATCAAAAGAGATAAGTGAAGCTTTGGATATTGATTCAGCCACAATCCGAAGAGATTTTTCTTATTTTGGAGAACTTGGACGTAAAGGGTATGGCTATAATGTAAAAAGCTTATTGAATTTCTTTATGGAACATATCCAGGGTACCGACAAGAAAAACATTGTGCTAGTGGGAGTAGGAAATTTAGGCAGTGCATTATTGAATTATAAATTCAATAATTTAAGTGATAAAATGAATGTAGTCGCAGGTCTCGACAACAATGAAAAACTGATCGGCACAAAGATTAATGATGTCACGATTCATCACACAGATGAACTTGAATCAATAATTGAAGAGGGGAATGTGGAAGTTGCAATATTAACCCTGCCGGTTTCAGCGAGTCAGGAAATGGCTGAAAGACTTGTCGATGCAGGCGTTAAAGGCATTTTGAATTTCACACCGACAAGATTGGATTTAGACAAAAAGATTTATGTACATAACATCGACCTGGGTGTTGAGTTACAAGCATTATTCTTTTATATGAAGAATTTATAGAAAGGGGAAAATAATTATGTATACATTCTTATTACCATCCACTTTGATGGTCACCGGTCCCGTCAGTTTAATCGTAATCGCAGTAGTGGCATTAATCATTTTTGGACCAAAGAAACTCCCGCAGTTCGGGCGGGCTATCGGTTCCACATTGAAAGAATTTAAAGATGCAACTAAAGGTTTGGCAGAAGACGATGAGGACGAAGAAGAAAAGAAGAAAGAAACTAAGAAAATTGAATCAGAGTCATAATAATAATGGTGGCGAAAGCCACCTTTTTTTAAGAGGTGAATCAACTTATGCAAGATGAAGAAAAAAAGGATATAATGGAGCATTTGGATGAGCTCAGAAAACGATTGCTCATCGTAATGTATTTTTTTCTTGCTGCATTAATTGTGGGCTTTTTTTTATCCCAACCTTTAATTTATCAGATGCAGAACGCACCTTGGACTGGGGATATCCAAATGCACGCCTTTCAGGTGGCAGATCCGCTTAAAATTTACATAATGGTGATTATAATCATCGCATTTGTTATTATTTTACCGGTCATTCTCTATCAGCTATGGGCTTTTATTTCTCCGGGACTGTACAGTAATGAGCAAAAGCTAACATTGAGTTATATTCCTATAGTGATGATATTGATGTTGACGGGTATGGCTTTCAGCTACTTCATTGTCGTACCTTACATTGTACAGTTTACTTTTGATTTATCGGCAAATATGGGAATAGAAACGACGATAGGAATTAACCAGTACTTTGGCTTCTTGTTCCGCATTGTACTGCCATTTGGTGTAATATTCCAGATGCCGATTTTGGTTCTCTTTTTGACACAGCTGGGGATGATTACACCTATGTTTCTAAAACAGAACCGTAAATATGCTTACTTCATATTATTCATCATTGCGGCTATTATCGCACCGCCGGACTTTATGACACATATAATTTTAACGATTCCGATGATCCTGCTTTATGAAATCAGCATCGTAATTTCTAAATATGGTTACAAGAGATATTTGAAAGCAGAACAAAAAGCAATAGAAGAATCTTTGGATGAAGATTAGGGGGTAGAGGGTTGGATAGACATGAAAATATTCAATTGAAAGCGTTAGAAGCGATGAGTCATAACGATTTAAATTCGTATATTGAACATGTTAACAGTAGCCCGTGGCGCCAGAAATATCATGTGGAAAGTGTGCTTGGTTCAATCAACGCGCCTGCTGCGGTATTTTATGACGACAACAGTGAAAAATACCATCTGTTTTACACATGGAGGCCGGTGTTGGAAGAGGAAGAACAGCATTGGTACCATGTGACTTCCAAAGATCTTTCAACGTTCACTAATGAGGGTGTTAAATTAAAGCCTGATACACTGTTTGATGATAAAGGTCTTTCCTCGGGTTCCTCATTAAATATAAAAGAACGGGAACATATCTTTTATATCGGGCGTTCTCTTTCACAAGGGTCATTCAAATATAAACAATTGATAGCCCATTTGGACGAACGTTATAAATTGATTAAACATACTGTCCCTCTGGTTGAAGGTTTTGAAGCGCAATTCAGTCAGCTTAAAGATTCTAAAGTGATATTGACGAACGGTAAATATATTTTATTGATCGGAGCAGAGTCTGACAATGAGAATGGCTGTCTTGCAGTGTTTGAAGCGGATAATGTTTCTGAATTTGAGTACAAGGGCATTCTTCAGACCGGGCTGGATGAGTTCGGCTGGCTGTGGGAGTATCCTGATTATTTTTCTGCGGGCGGCAGGGATGTTCTGGTGTTTTGCCCACAGGGCGTTGACAGATACGGCAATTATTTCAGAAATAACTTTCAGGCAGGTTATCTGATTGGAGATATGAATTTTGATCATTACTCCATGACTCATGGTGAATTTAAGGAGTTCGATGCCGGTTTTGATTTTTATGCACCAAAAGTATTCACTGATTCAGAAAAGCGTCAGGTGATTATCGGAAACTTGCACATGCCGACGACCTCCTATCCGACGGAGAATTTTCATTATGAAAACTGTCTGAGCATTCCGAGAGTTTTAAATGTCGAAGGTGAGAAGCTCAAACAGACGCCGCATCCTAACATGATTAATTTAAGAGAAAATGAAGTGACTGCTCTCGGTTATTTTAAACAGTACAATAAACGCATGAGAGATTTTTATGGAGAGTCTTATGAATTGATCGTAGAATTCAATGATTATAATGCGAGTGAAATCTACCTGAACTTACGGGTGGGTAAAAGGAATGAAACGCGCCTGATTTATAATGTCGAAGAGCGTATGTTCAAACTTGATACTTCTTTCAGCGGTGAACAGCCTGAAGGGGTGGAGGAATGCGAGCGGCATGTACATTTGGATACTCCTTTATATAAACTTCAAATATTCATGGATGTTTCAAGCCTGGAGATATTTATTAACGATGGTGAAGCGGTCATGAGTGCAAGAATATTCCCTGAAAAAGACGCCAGGGGAGTGGAGTTATCCACCGAGACAGGTCAGTGTTATGTGAACTTGATCCGCTATGATTTGAAAGCATTCGATCATGACGAAATTATATCTCAAAATTAAGGTCATTAATTTGTAAATTTAAGTAATATTTTGCTAAATTTATCATCAAAAATGAAGAAATCATGTTATAATTAACTAAATATTTATAGTATTTGTAGGGAATCAATAAGTTTGGGGGAAATGATATGTTCTCGGTACTGAGCCAGATTAGTAAAAGGCAAGAATACATGACACCAGTTGAACAACGTATAGCAACATTTATTCTTGAAAACCCTAGGAAAGTTATTAATATGCCTGTTAAGGATATCGCCATCAACAGCAATACGAGCGATGCCGCCATCGTCAGATTTGCCAAAAGAGTGGGCCTTGCAGGTATAAAAGAACTAAAAGTCGAGTTGGCTAAAGAACTGCATACGCTTGAAAAAGAAAATATTTCAAGAGTGATAGATTTAGAGAGAGATAATCATAAAGATATTTTTGATAAAGTGTTTAAAAATACGATTCAGGCCCTTTATAACACTGAAAAGATTGTCAGCCGTGATGTAATGAAAGAAGCTGCGCACTTGATCTTGCAGGCAGACAACACATTTATATACGGTGTCGGGGACTCGGCAAACGTCGGTCAGGACATGGAACAGAAACTTCACCGTGTAAATGTGAATGCATTTTTTACAGCAGATAAATATTTATGTTTCACAAGGTTGTCCAATGCGGCAGAAAATGATGTTTTATTTGTCATAACACTTTCAGGGAAAACGGCGGAAGTCATCGAAGTGGTGAAGAAAGCGAAAGCGCTTGGTGTTAAAACGGTCATACTGACACAAAACCATGCATCGATAGCGAAAAGACATTCTGATCTGGCGATTGAAATTACGGAAGAAGAGACCAATATACAGTATATGAATATGACAAGCCGTATTGCACAGCTGGTAATCTGTGATGTTCTATTCTTCTATGTGTGCAGGGAGCTTGGAACTTCAGCATATGATAATATTATAAAAACTTATGATGCCACCCATTAAATATTGAATAAAAATTATGAAGAACCAGTGACCTGGTACCTCCTAAGTTTACAGATGAAATAAAAAATCTGTAAAACTTAGGAGGATTTTTTATGGCTCGACATAGAAGTTTTGAAGAGAAGATACAGATCGTTGAATATTATTTAAAGAATGGAGATATAAAAACGACAGCTCAGCGCTTTGATATTAACACCAATACAATCAGTGAGTGGCTGTTGATGTACCAAGAGAAGGGACCGGATTCATTAAAAGTCAGCAGGCGTCATCAGTCATATACCACTGACTTTAAAGAAATAGTCATTAAGGAATATCTGAACACAGACATCGGTTATAGACCACTCGCCAGAAAATACAATATTCCAGGAAAAGAGACAGTCAAGAAATGGGTTCTCGAGTATACTGAAGGTAAGAAAATCAAGTCTACCTTTGGAGGGACGTCGTCTATGACGAAATCCAGAAAGACCACATACGAAGAACGATTAAATATTGCACAATATTATGAGTCAAATGATATCAGTATCCGTGAACTGTCCGAGCGGTTTGAGGTCACCTATCAACAAGCCTATCAATATGTGAAGAAATATGAGGCGGCCGGTCAGTATGGGTTGGAAGATCGACGGGGCCGTCGTAAACCCGACAGTGCACTAACAGAAACGGACAAACTGAAAAGAGAATTGGAAGTGGAACGTCGGAAACGAAAGAAAATGGCGGTTGAGAATGCCTTCTTAAAAAAGTTGGAAGAACTCGAGAGGAGACGCAAGTAAGCCGAGTTCGGGGTCAACGTATTCATGAAGCAATCACAGCGCTGCACAGGACAGGCTATTCCATCTCTGATCTGTGCGAAGTCGCTAACATCAGCCGTCAAGCTTATTATCAATATCAGAAACGCCAGAAACCACAATACGAGGTGGAAAACGAAAGCATCGCAGAATGCATCGCTGAGCTTTATATTAAATATAATGGTGTCCCGGGTTATCGAATGATGAGAAATTTAGTCAATTGTCACTTGAACACATCCTATGGTGCGAGACGGATCCTACGGATTATGCAGCTCATGGGTATCCAATCCGTCACACGTAAAAAGAAGGTCGTACGCACTCAGAAATCTGGAGACTTCACAGCAGATAACGGTTTAGGCAGACAGTTCATCTCAGAATTCAAGAATGAGAAATGGCTGACGGATGTGACCGAATACAAACTGAAGAATGGGTCTCGTGTCTTTATGTGTGCTATCCTGGATTTGTTTGATAACAGTGTTGTCGCCCATCATTTTAGCTTTAGTAATAATAACCAACTGGTATTCAAAACATTCGAAGCCGCGCTGACAGCCAATCCCGGCGCCTCACCCATGGTACACAGCGACCGCGGTTTCCAGTTCACTTCATATGGTTTCAGAACGATTTTGAAAGCCCATGGTATGACACAAAGTATGTCTCGTCCGGGAAAGTGTATTGATAATGGCCCAATGGAATCCTTTTTTGGTAAACTCAAAGCAGAACGGTATCACTTAGTAAGAAAAGTTGAGGGGTATCAGACGTATGATCAACTCATCAATGACTTAGGCTTGTACATCCATTTTTATAATAATGAACGCCCACAAGATGTATTATATGGACTGACCCCCATCGAATTACGGCGTGTTGCCGCATAAAAAAACTGAGATTCGAATCTCAGTTTTTTTATTTCACTGTAAACTTTAGTGATACCAGGTCACAGTCAGTTTTGACCGGTTATTTTTGTTTTAAATATTACATAATTATATTGCTTGAAATAATATTGAAATAATTGATGACTAGTATTAAAGCTGTGTTACATATTTCAAAAATTGTAGATAGAGATTGGAAATTTTTATATACTTATCTTATCAGTTTAGACTGTGCTTAGATATTTCAGTATGGAGGAATAGATATGAATAGAAAATCGATTAAAATCACACTAATATCCATACTCATTTCATCAACTCTTTTTAATATGACAAATAATACACTTGCTAATACAGAAGAAAACGACCCCGAAGAATATATGGAAGAACAATCTGAAGGAGATGAATTTGAGGAGAGCACTTACGAATCCGAAAATGATACTTATGAATCAACTGAAGAAACATATGAAACTTTTATATTTAAACAAAGTATAAATTTCTAATTATCTTTTTATATTTTCTTAAATGCTCGTAAAGCCTTATTCTATGTGCTTTCGAGTATTTTTACTGTAGGAAGATACTTCACGTTTCTTTGCATATTTCCTCATGTCTTAGCTGTCAGAAGTGGTAAATAAGTAGTAAATTCATTTGTACTACTAAGCAACAAGACGCTCCTGTTGCTTCTCTTTATTCAAGCGTTTCATTTCTGCCATTGCAGAATCGAATGTTGCATGTGCGTAATAGTTCAGCGTCATGGCTATATTAGCATGTCCCATAATGTACTGTAATGCCTTTGGATTCATTCCTGCATTTGCATAGTTGGTACAGAATGTATGTCGCAAACTATGTGGAGTGATGTGTGGCAATTTATCCTCGTTATACTTATTGTATTTCTTAACAAGACCTTTCATCATGCCGTTGTAATCACTTGCCACTTTTGGATAGTTCTTTCTATTAAGAAAGAGGAAATCACTATATCCATCAATCTCAACACGCTTATCATTCTTTCGATTCGCTAACACTCGCTTAAATGCTTGATAGGCTTCTTCAACCATAGGAACTTGACGTTCGCCACTTTTGGTCTTTGGTGTTTCAATGTAGTACCCAATTTCAGTATCTCTCAATAGCTGATGGTCTATATTGACAAGACGATTCTCAAAATCTAAATCTGGAAGTGTCAAACCACCAAACTCTGAAATACGAAGACCTGTTTTTAAGAGTATCAGAATTTCATCATAATTTTTGCTGTAGGTTTTATCAGCTTTTGCAAAGGCTAACAGTTTTTCTTCCTGTTCTTCTGTTAGTACGGTCTTAGGGACAGTATCATCATCAAGAACTGCTTTCAGTTGAAAGTCAAATGGATTCTTCCGAACACAATCATCTTGTATAGCAATATAGAATGAAGCCTTTAAAGAACGTTTGTAGTTATTGATGGTTTGATAAGCATAACCATTTTCACTCATTCTAATAGCCCATTCTTTAGCGTCTGATGGCTTAATACTGTCAATACTTCTTACACCTAACTTGTCTTTCTTCAAAATATCCATAAGATATTTGCGTCCAGTTTCAGTGTTTTTTCTAACCTTTGGTCTTTGAGCGTTCTGTTTTGCGTAAAGCTGGCAGAGTGTCATTTTCTTTCCTACAACATCAATACCATCATGAATGTCTTTCTGTAACTCTGCGATTTTCTCTCTAAGTGAGATACAATCACGCTTTCCTGCTGGTACTCGGTCTGTAGCCACAAGTTTCCACGAGTAAACAAATTGCGGTTCTCCAAATGAATCTATATATTTGTATAAGTATCTTCCGTCTTTTCGTTGGCTCTCTCCAGTCTTTAAGATTCGACCTTTATTGTCACGTCTTTTTTCTGACATGGCATTTGCTCCTTTCCTTTATGGAAAGAGCCTTGATACGACTTAATACTATTTTATCATATACAAGACCCTTTGGCGACGCTAGATTGCGTCCAATGTATCTATAATTTTTTCAAATTGTTTTCGTTTAATCTGAATACGATTGCCATTCATAATCAGCCAATTTGCATTTTTATTTTCCTCTGCCAAGCGTCGTAGCTTGTTTTCGCCAATACGAAAATATTTTGACGCTTCTTCAATGGTTAGGGTATAACGTTCCCAAATAGGAATGTCAGTCTGCTTCATAAAATCCTCCTTTCCAAATCACTTATTTGGATTTCATAAAAGTTGTTTTACCAGCAATCGAACAGCTTTAGCAAAGCTCACGGGAGTTCCACCCCTGCATGGTTCTCATGTAGCCATACTCATTGCCTGCGACGGTTTTATCACGCTCGGACTATTGACTGTATGGGAGTATCATTATCACGATAAGAATGTCGTTGCAGGCAATCCTGCTAAAGATTGCTTCTCGGATCACTAACATGAATCGCTCGCTATCTTTATAAGATAGGTCATGGCGGTTAGTTCCGTTGGCTCTTTTCTTATCGAAACGTATTCGATTACTTTTATTCAGTTTTCAAAGAACAATGGCTCGTTAGCCTATCAAAACACATTGAAAGCTCAATATGCTTTGGTGGAATAACAAACCTCCCTGTTCGGGAAGCGTGGAATGGTTTAGCACGCTTCCACGAAAGGAGAGAGGATATTACTTAATTTCAAATGACAAAATCTTTGTAATCAGTCTGGTTTCCATTCTTCCACGTAAGACTTCATCAACGACCATACTTTGATTGCCATATTCATCTTTCATAAGTCGTAGGGAACGCTTCGTTATGTACCCTCTGTAATGATGTAGAATCTGGTTAATCGCTTCGGTATCGCCATCTGTTGCCTTTACAATGAGAGGAAAGGGAATCATAGGATATTGTGTTTTCATTCTTCAAATTCCTCCATAAACTTTTTAATTAAGGCTAGTCCACTGGTTCTATGCCGATAGACAGTAGAACGGTTCAATTTCAACAGGTCTGCAATTTCTGAATCGCTCATGTCCATAAAGTAAAACAGCAGTAGAATTTCACGTTTCTTGTCTGGCAACTCACGTAATGCTTCACTCAACAAATCATTTTCAACGCCTACTGATAACCCATTGAGTGTAAAAATCTGAAAGTCAGTTGAATAGTTATCTGTTGTCGCAAACTGGCTAACAAGATAATCGCCAACATCCGAAAAGGACACCTCACGCTTTGCAATCCTTGAAAGATAAAGCATATAATTCTTTCGCTCGTCTTCCATAGCACGTTTACAGATATAGTCAAACTGATTTTCTATTGTGGTCTGAAAAGAAGATGGTTTCATGTTTCTCACCCCCTTTCTGTCTAGGAAAGGAAGTGAGCCTTGCTCGTTTATCTCCTTTCACTCTTAGTCCCAATGTGAAAGGGGGATTTGTTGCATTACTGATAAATAAACTTTGTAAAAAAGTTCTGAATAGCCAAAAAAGCATATAAACAGATTTATTTCTCTGTTTACATGCTTCTGTTATTCTATCTATATGATTTATAAAACCACATTGGTGGACGTACTTATCTATTGCAGATAGACGACTTTTTTTGACAAGAACCCAATGTAAGGAAATTTATTGTATATGATGTACTTCATGGCGACGTTGACCTCCAACAAACCGCCATTTGGAAGTAATATACAATATTTTAACAGCGTAAATAGCACTACCATATAACGGTTTTTTTTATTGGCGTTTAGTAGTGCTTTTTATTAAATATAAACCTATAAACCATATAACACGTTTTTCTATACCTGTTTTTAATTCAGTAGGAACAATAAAATGTATAGAGGTGGTCTACTATGCGTAAAAAAGAAGATAAATATGATTTTAGAGCCTTTGGTTTAGCCATTAAAGAAGCTCGATTGAAACGAGGTTTAACTCGTGAACAAGTGGGAGCATTGATTGAAATTGACCCACGGTACTTAACTAATATTGAAAATAAAGGGCAACACCCCAGCATACAAGTTCTTTATGACCTTGTATCGTTACTTCATGTTTCCGTTGATGAATTTTTCTTACCTGCTAATAACTTGGTAAAAAGCACCCGACGATTACAGATAGAGAAATACATGGATAGCTTTACAGACAAAGAACTATCCTTAATGGAATCTTTAGCCAGCGGTATCAACGAAGCAAGAAACATCGAAGACTAATTAAAAGAATCCATACATAACGGAAAGAGCCGATAAAATGAGATTGTATTAATCTCATTTTATCGGCTCTGCGTCTTTGCGTCTGGCTCTGTAATCACAGTTACTTTGAACTGCTTTATTTCAATTAAATTTTCTTGTCTGCATTTCGGACAATAGAGGGGGAATTTTTTTAATTCAGTATCTTCCCTTATCTTTAATCGTGTTTTATTTCCACATACAGGACACAATATCCACTTGTAGTTTATAATAACTATCTCCTCCTTTACACTTTAATTCAAATCTTTATTAAAAAATATTTCATCTTATTTAACAAGAAACCATATTTATATAACAACATAAAATACACTAAGTTATTTTATTGAACATATATCGTACTTTATCTATCCGACTATTTGGACGACGGGGCTGGCAAACAGGTTCACCGGTAGTAACATGGTACCCTTTTAACTCTGTTAAACAAACACTACGTCCATTTGTAAAGAAAGTTAAATCACTACGATATTCTTGAATACACCGAGCAGGGATTTCTCCACTAAGAATGACCTCATTATTTTTCAATTGAGTGTCTACGATGTTCGCACAATATTTAGGAGCATCGTTGTATGCTCGTGAAAGATATTCCTGTGGCGCATAAATTTTAAAACTAAGATATGGCTCTAACAATTCTGTTCCAGCTTTTTTTAAGACTTGTTCCAATACAATAGGAGCAAGCATCCGAAAATCTGCTGGGGTACTAACAGGGCTATAGTATAAGCCATACTTAAAACAGATTTTACAGTCCGTCACATTCCAACCATACAATCCTTGTTCACAGCCATAGCGTATCCCCTCCATAACTGCATTTTGAAACGATTGATTTAAGTATCCAAGAGAAACCGAGCTCTCATACTGCATTCCACTTCCCAACGGAAGCGGTGATACAGATAAACCAATGGAAGCCCAGAAAGGATTTGGCGGCACTTCGATGTGAATGGTATATTCTGCATTTTTTAACGGTCTCTCCATATAAATGACTGTAGGCTCTTTTAGTTCTATCTCCACATGATACTTTTCTTGCAACAGTGCACTAATCACTTCCATTTGTACTTTCCCTAAGAAAGAAAGTATAATTTCATGTGTCGTAGAATCCACGTAATATCGTAGAAGCGGATCACTATCTGAGATTTCCAAAAGGGCATCAAGCAACATTTCTCTCTGTTCAGGTTTACTCGGTTCAACAGTTGTTTGTAGTAGAGGGTGCGGATTTTCAATCTTTTTTCTCTGTGGCAATAGTTTTGTATCTCCAAGAACACTATTTAACTTCAAAAACTCATTTTGCAAAATAACAATTTCTCCAGAATAAGCTCTATCAATCTTACATAATTCACCATTTATTGAAGTATACATTTCTGTAACTTTTATTTTTTCTTTTTCTGATACTCTAACCGAATCTCGTAAATGTAGTACTCCACTATAAAGGCGTATATATGCAAGACGTTGTCTTTTTTTTGTATATTCAATTTTGAAAACATTTCCGCAAAGTTCAGACGGACCTCGATGTGTTGATGAATAAAATTTATTAGTAATAACTTCTATAAGGTTATCAATCCCTATATTACTTTTTGCACTTCCATGATAAAGAGGGAACAGAGAACAATTCTGAAATCTTATGCTTTCCTCTTGTTCGAGTTCCAATGCTTCTAATGATTTACCGGACATATATTTCTCTAAAAGGTCATCGTTTCCCTCTATTACCGTATCCCATTGTTCAGATTCGGTAAAGTTCGTCACACACATATTAGGATACAGTTCTACCTTCTGTTTGATTACAATTTCGGCAGAAAGTTTCTCTTTAATATCCTGATAAACCGTTGATAAATCAATTCCATTTTGGTCAATCTTATTGATAAAAAAGATTGTGGGAATCCCCATTTTCCTAAGTGCATGAAATAATATACGAGTTTGTGCTTGTACGCCATCTTTTGCAGAAATCAGTAGAATTGCCCCATCTAAAACTGATAATGAACGATATACTTCTGCTAAGAAATCCATATGTCCTGGCGTGTCTATGATGTTCACCTTCGTATTTTCCCACTGAAAAGAGGTTATTCCTGTCTGAATTGTAATTCCTCTCTGACGTTCTAAAAGCGTATTATCCGTCCTCGTTGTACCTTTGTCCACGCTTCCTAATTCTGTAATCGCTCCACTGTTATATAATAAGCTTTCTGTTAAGGTAGTTTTTCCTGCATCAACATGAGCTAAAACTCCAATATTAATAATTTTCATGTGATTTTCCTCCATTCAAAAACCCAAAAGGGCATAAAAATCCCAGTGATAAATACTTTTATCACTGGGATTTTTATGCATAACCATAGGCATACAAAGCATACAGATATTCTCCGGATACTTTAGAATCACATGATAAAGGTATTCTTAAACTGGGTACAAAAAACTAAGCCCTCCTAAAAAAGGACATCCAATTATTTGTTCCCACTATCAAATTGACAGTTTATTTAAGAATACCTTGCCGCATATTTATTAACTCCTTTTAAATAGATACTTAAATAATAGCACGTAAGAGCATATTTGTAAAGGAATCTCCAATTTTTTATCAAAGAGAGTACGTGATTACAAAATAGCTGTAATAATGTACCAATATTTGTTATTCTATAATCTTCCAATTACTCCCGTTCTTTTCAAGTACCAAATCAAATTGAGATACCTGCGTTGCTTTGGTCTGCTGGTCGATATACTCCACTGTCAGCGATACCGTGACTTGATTATCCTTACGATTGTGAATAGGATTTACCAGTTCTTGAAAGATGTACTCTTTTCCGATTGGTTTTAATATCCCGTCATTCACATAGTAGGAAAGTTCACTGGCTGTCGCTGTAGGATAGAGCTTGAAGAACGTCGTTAAAAACTCATTGATTTCATTGGTTGTAATGGAATCAACCGTCCCCTCACTTTCAATGGCTTTTGGTTTATAACTTGATTTCTTAGGTATGTTGGTAATGGTCGGATTCTTAACCAGTACCATATTTCCAGAACCATCTACATAGACACTCACTATATAAGCAGAGTGGACGGTCTTTGTATTTTCTCCCTCTGTAATGAGCTGGTCTACACTGTAGGTTACATTAAACTCATTGTCGCCAGTTGGCTCTACCGTCCATATCTGAAATCCTCTTACAGAAGACGATACAGGAATATCTTTGCGTACTGTATCAACATTGAGAGCTTGAAGTTCATCTGTCAGATAGCCTTTTAGACTTTCCATTCGATTATCAATGGACTTATCGGATTGCTCCCATGAATAGTAGACTTTCGCAAAGTTCTCTACAAAATTTTCTACATGATGAGTATCAACGTATTCCTTTTCTATGATAGTTGTTTCGTGAATAGTATGAGTATCTATAGCTGTAAAGTGCTTGAATATCGCAAAGCTGAAACTAAGCCCTAAAAGTACCCACAAGGCAATCACAACCTTTTTATGAGGATTGACCTTATAGACACGAGGTTTCTTTTCCTTTGGTATCTGTTTTTCTTTATTCTGATTTTTTCTAAATTTCATCATTAAATCTTCCTTTCTCATTGTTTGATTCGTCCTGCTCCCACTAAATGCTGTTGCCAGTAGGGGCTTGTTAAGTCGGCATAACCGATTGGGTCGCCTGCATGAAACATACGGTTATTGCCAAGGTATATCCCAACATGAGTAATATAAGAGCCAGCGTTATAGGTAGAATGAAAGAAAACCAAATCGCCAGCTTGTGCTTCCGATAGTGGGATATGCTGGGTCACATCATATTGCTGTTGTGCGGTTCGTGGTAAGTTAATTCCAGCTTTTCCATACGTCCATTGTGTCAGTCCGCTACAATCAAAAGAAGTAGTCGGGGAAGCTCCACCGTAAACGTATCGCCAGCCCTCATATTTCAGTGCTTCGTCCATGATGGCTTGTACCGTATCATCATCAAACTCTGTTGTGACAAGATACTGCGTTACCAGTTGCACATAAAACATATTGCCATAGTTGTATCGCCAGCCCCCATTGATAGGTATGGCTATGGGATTGGGGTAAGACACTTTTTCGCCACCTGAATACTCTTTTGAGAAACTTTGAGCCAGTTCAAAGGTATATTTATTTCCACGATTAGCCACATACCCTAAGAAACCACCACCATAATTGTAGGACTGGATAACCGATTCTAAATCTACACTGAGCCTTTCGCTACTGGCTAATAATTCACTGAAATACTTCACACCTTGCTTAATGGATTCTTCTGTACTCAATGAATTAGGTGGAAGACCGAGGGATTCCGAGGACTGCATAACATCTTCCGCAGTACCGCCCGATTCCACCTGTATAATCGCAAGAAGTATGTTGACATATTCTTCAACGCCATATTCTTTGGCATATTTTTCTACCATAGGCTTATGAGCCAGCACTTCTGCGGAAACATTCACACCTCCATAATGAATATTGGAAATTCCGCTGTCCTGTTCATCTGAAAATAAAATGGCAACAAACAGAAGCAGTGAGAAGACCATCAAGAATAATCCAGAACCACCAATCACTAAAGTTTTCAACTTCATGGTTTCTTACCGACTTTCTTAATGGTGGCGGTTTTGATTGGTGGTCTACTTCTTGTATTTTGTAGTGGTACTCTTTGAACAGTAGACGGACGTTCTTTTGTGATTGGACGTTGTGAAGTTCTATCTGCTGTAGTGGTTGAAGTTGCTGGCTTTTGAACGGTTTTTTCTTGAACGGTATTGCCTTGGCGTTCCACTTTTGGACTTGAAAAATCGGACTTAACTGCTGGACGCTCTTGTTTGGCTTGTTGAGATTCCTTATATGAAGTCTGAATATTAGACTGTTTTGAGGTCTGTTCATCATGATATTGTTCTTGTCTTGTAGTCGGTCTTTCATGAACAGAAGAAGCAGGCTGTTTTTTCTGTTTGACCTGTTCCATTTCAGAGCGACGCTTCGCAATGGTTTTTCGCCTTTGTTCCTGCTGTTCCTTGCGTCCACTGGCTCTGTCCGCTTTGGTTTGAGAAATACTACTGGTTAAATCACGGACATTCTCTTTTACTTTGGATTTTCCTTGATATACTGCATATCTTGCATTGGTCGGCAAATCTTTAACCTGTTCTTTCAAACCACTAGCAGTGTCTACCATTCTGTCTTTGGTATCAGCTACTGTACCGATGGTTTGACCGATACGTTTTCCAAGTGTTGATTTTTCCTTTCCGTCTGGTCGGGAGTGATCTGCTTGTGTCCTTGCAGAACTCCCCGAACCCGACTGTCCTTTTTTACCTGTAACAATGGCAGACCCAGCCCCTAGAGTAGTCATGGAACGTCCAAGTTTCCGCTGTAGACGGTGCATGTGAGCGTGCATAAGCATACGAGGTTTTCTCATCACACGACTTCCCACACTTTGAGAATCGTTACTCTGTAGAGAAAACATACTCATTAAATCGCCCAGCTTGAAGTAGATTCCTGCAAAGGTCACAATCTGTAGAAAAGCAATCAAAAAGAACGGATAACCAGCCGATAAGGTATAGAGCATGGTTGAAATACTAAATGCTGTCGTAATAATCAATGTGATTCCAGCTCGTGTCAAAATGGTATTAAAGAGCTTTGTTATGGCTCGTTTTGACATACCATCAAATGATGGAATCATGCTTAAAATAAAGCTCACAGGCAGAAACATAGCATAGATGATAAAAAGTACCTGCGAGAAAATCATGATTCCTGTTAATAGGAATACAAATATGGAAATCCCAATATTGAAGACAAATAGGAAGAAGACTGTACCTAAACGGTTAATGGTCTTTGTAATGGTTAGATTGGTATTGCTTCTGTCTTCAATTTCTTCCGCAACAATTTTTTCTCTGTCTTCGCCATTGTTGGAATCTGGGCTGGTGGAGAGCAGGCTTTCCACACGGTCAATACCGATACTTTCAATGTCTGAACTGTTGTATTGAAGCAGTAGCCACGGTTGCTGAACCTGTATGGAAAACAGGCTATCTCTGATTAAGTCCACGCTGTCCTTGCCTTGACTATCGGAATGGGGCATGACAATCTTCGTGCCAAGTGATAAACTGGCATTACTGATGTCTGATGAAAAGTCATTGATTTTTTTAATGTAGTCGGGAGCGTAGGCAATAAAGGAAGCCGATAGGATAAACACCAGCACAAAATTCATAATGGCATGAATTGCCTTTGTGGTTTCTCTCTTTATCAGTCCCGTATAGGCAACATAAACCCCAAGAACCAAAATCAAGAGTAAGAGGAATCCAACATAGAAACCCTCTGTTGAAAATCCGTTTGCACTCACACCAGCTAAGGTCTGCATATTCTTACCAATGGAATCTGCTGTAGCGGAAATGAAGTCTAAGGAATAGGCTTCCTGTACTAAGTAACCTGTCGCATTGGAAACATACAAACTGATTGTCCAAATAAAATTGGTAATGGCATATAGTCCATACATGACCTGTTTTCCAATCCCGTCCGACCAGTTCCACGGAAGCCAGCCCCAGCTATTATCCACATAAAAATCCAGTTGATAGTTTTCAAGTGGGTATCGGCTGTATTCATTTGCCACATTGACCGTATCATCTACCAAGCCCGCAGCTTGAACCACCGTTCCCAGCATGGCTAAAAGAAAAATGGCAATCACAAGTGTGAAAGCCACTGTCATTGCCACTTTACCTAGACGTTTCAGCGTCCAGTTTGATTTTATTCTGTTTACTATTGATGGTTTCACATTTACACCTCTTTTCGCACAGGTGGTCTGGTATCAAAGGCATGGAGCAGTTCTTCAAATACAGGGTGGAACTGTATCACACCGACACGACCATATAAATCACTGATAAGGCATTGCCCGTTTTCCAAATCACGCAATCGCTTCTGATTGTTTTCGTCCTCTGGGTCTACACCAAAAAAGGCTAAGGTCTTTTTAATCTCGTTAAGGTCAGTGGAACGAAATGCAAATTTTAAGCCGAGGTTATTTTTCAGTTTTTCATCTAAGAGGTCGTCTGTATTTTGGGTCACGAAATATACCCCAGCGTTCATAGCACGACCAGCCCGAACCAGCTTCATAGATAGTGTTTTTCCTTGTGCTACCTGTAAAAAGCTCCATGCTTCGTCTAAATCTACAATCTTGAAAATGCTTCGGTCTGTATGGATAAAGTCTAAAGCAAAGGTACTAATGACAATCAGCATAGCAACGGATAAAAGCTCCATAGTGGTATATTCCTCAAAGGAAGTTTCCTTGTCGGGAAGTACCAAGTCCGCAACCTGTATAATGTTCAGTTGTTTTTCTAAGCTGATAGACTGCTCCACATAACCATTACTGAATAATAAATGTGCAAAGTCATAGTCTGTAAAACTTTCGATATGGTCGGCTATACTGGTACTTAGTGGCGTATTCTCAACCCGTAATTCCTCAATCACTTTCATCAACCCTCGTACTTCACTATTGGTTACTGCACGAATGGCTTTTCTAAGGATTGGGAAGCGTTCCCCATCACGAGAGGAAATCCCCGTAAGGAATGTCAGAATATCAATAGCCAGTGATTCAGAATCTTTGGGATTTTTCATAATCACATAAGGGTCAAGTAAGCCTTTGTTTTTCTCATCAGAAGTCAGAGTGACGATATTGATTTCATGGGAAATCTCTGGCAAGGTTTCTTTCCATCTGCCACGTTCTGCTTTTGGGTCTACAATCACTGCTTGTGCCCCATAAAGCACCGCATAATAGACGATAAGGTTATTCGCAAAGGATTTACCACCACCCAGCGAACCAACAAAAGCCGACGCTAACGCATTGGTTACTGAACCCTTAACCCCTTGACTGGCAAGAGCAGGTTTCAGATAGACATTGCGTCCAGTATCTAAGCTGTAGCCAACATAAATCCCCTCATTTTCCCCCAGCATTTGAGTAGCACCAAAACCTAAACCAGCGAGGAAATCAGAGGTCACGTATTGAATATAATCATTCATATAACGCTTGCTGGCAGGTAAAAATTCTTCATGTAAGCCGAGCATATCCCCAAATGGTCGTACCAGTTTTACGCTTAAATCGTCATAAAAATCTTTCACTTCATTACAACGACGTTTGAGTTCGTCAAGATCATTTGCTGATACCCTTACCACATAAGACAGCTTGTACATAGATTCCTTGCTTTGGTCTAAATTGGTTTCCAGCTCATTCACACTTTCCAGAGCTTCCGCCACATTGGAGCTGGTTTCATTATCACTTTGCCAAGCGTGGTTATCCAAGTCTTTCAGTTCTTTCTTTTTATTGCGGACAGTAGATAGGGCTTTACGATTCGCTACAATTTCCACATTCATTGACGTATCAATCGGGAATGTAAATTGCTGTTGCTGGTAGTAGAAGATTTCAGAGGACGGGAAGTCCAGTTCTCCGACAATGCTGTTAATGGTAAAGTAAGCTACATAGACGGTTTCATCTTCCTGCTGGATTTTCAAATATCGCTGTTTTTCTTCCACCAAACAGCGAGTAGGCTTAATCAAGTCATAGTATTTAATCAGCGTTTCATTATCCAGCTTTTTCTTTGATAGATGGTACTCATACTCTTCATAGGCAGTGCCTGTCTGTCCGTAAAGGTGTTCAATCAGATAGCCGAAGTCGTCCTTATCTAACCTGCGGATTTTGAAACGACGAGAGATTTTATTTTCTAAGAGCTTTTCCATCTTCTGAAAACGCAGGATTTCATCATTACTCATACTAACAAAATCGCCCATCAGCTTATGGTTCACATCATAGACAAAATCAGACAAAGCATTTTTTGCTTCAACGGTAAGACTTTTCATAGAAAACTCCTGATCGTTGAGAAGCAACTTAAAGCCGATAAAGAAACGGTAGTTCACTTGATTTTCGCCAATCATGGATATTAAAGCGTCTGTCTGTTGGTCGATTTTGTCATAGGCAACCGCTTTGAGCTTGCCAGTGACTTCATTTTTGGAACGCTCTTGTGCAGAACGTATGCTGGATTCTGTACTGATTTGTAAAGCATGAATTTTGCCATCACGATTTTGTGCGATAAGCTGTCTGAAAGAATCATGCACTTGTATTTTCTGTTCTGGACTTAGAAATGAGTAATTGTAAGGAACAAGCTCATAGTAAGCATAACATTCCCCGTCTTTATTCCAGACGAGATTGTTTTCAATGTATTTAATTGGATATGCCATAAAATTCACTCCTAACTGCTGTAATGGCTTCTTGTGGCTGGTTTCTGCCAAGCGTTACTTTTTTTCCTGCATAGGTCAGCTTTGGTCGCAGTGCATAAGCAATGACAGACTTCAAAAATCCATAAGGCTTTTTACCATCAAAAGTTTTTGTAGACATAAACCATGTGAAAGCCACAGGAATCCCAAAGTATTTGAGAAATGCTCCCTCTATCATGGAAAGAGGGGGCAAGTTGCCAAGTATCATCACTGCAAAGAGTGACACGACAAACCATGTCATTTGCGTAAAGGTTATGGGAAACGGAAGTCTAAAATCATTGATAGAATACAGTACCTTTTCCACAGACCAGATACTGGTATAGCTTCGTATTTTCTTCATGTAATCAATCCTTTCATAAAAAATAGGGGTAGCTGATTGAGCCACCCCGTAAAATAGAAAATCTGCCAGTAGTAATGTACCGACAGATTTAATAGACGATTTCAAAAATCCCATGATTGGTTGAGATAAACGTTCCTGAAAGGTCTAAATCCCGACCATAGGCTTGATAATCAATATAGTTTTGAAGACTAGCTGGTACTTCGCCTAAAGCACCCGTTTCTTCAATGTAGTAGCGTGCCACGTCATACATATCATCACAATCGGAATGAATGATAATATCCTCTTGATGTTCGCTTAGTTCTTCAATGCTTGAAAAATGAGTGAGCAGAGCAGATAGCTCCGATTGTAATTCTTCGGGTAATTCCGATACCATTTCCCATAGTCGATTGAGTTCGCCAATGGAAGTGTATTCGTCAACCGTAAAGGGTAACTCGTAGTCATGAATGGCGTATTCCTCATATTCATCATTCAAGCCGATTTTCTCTTTGACTTCCTCAAAGTCAATGGGAAAGGTAAACCACGCACCGACCAATTCGCCCTCATTGTATTTGCCTAAATTCGCAATATAGACTTGCATATCGTCCATATATTCACGTCCTTTCTTTGTAGAGATTCAAAAATCCCTACCGCACTTCGTTTGGTGTACCATTCCTTTGCGGAACATAAGAAAACCACTTATATTCCACAAAAGAACGGTTTTATTTAAGCACCAATAATGCGATTGAATAGCTCTAGTAAAATGTCTTTTACTCCAGCAGCGTTGAAGACTAAGCCAACCGCAATAATCGCAATAATTAAAAAGCCAATCAGTTTGCTAAACTCACGCTTGAAGCCAAGATACAAGCCAATCACAACGATTGCTAAAAGCACCAGTGATTGAGCGTTTGATAGAAACCAGTTATAAAGGTTTTGTCCAAAATTCATAAAAATGTTCTCCTCTCTATATTCAATGAATTTGTATTTGAGTTATTTTTTTGTTGTTATCACGTCCTGTTCTTTTACTGACTGTTGCTTCAAAATCTGCTTGTGTCGGTCTGTCAGTTTCGCATGGTCGAGAATGTCTTTTACAACCTGCGTCTGGTTGATTTCATCAAGTTTAATCGCAACCTTTAAGGTCGGGGCAACTTGATGAGATAGCCAGTTCAGCGTCCTTTGGAAGGAGTAAGGCTCTGGTTTTGTGGTTAGTTTTAATCGTTCACGATTGTTCCCAATAAACCAAGCCCATTCTTCATTCAGTTTCCAATCAGAACGAGGTTTGGAATCGTCTTTATCTACAAAACGGATATACCGATTGATAATTTTAAAGGCGGTATGCTCTGGATTGTCATAGACGAGTAAATCACGGACTGCATAATAGGCACGCTCATTTTTCAATCGAATCTCAAAACGGTTTTTTACTTCTGCGTCTTCAATGGGAATATCATTTTTCTTGTACTGCTCGTAGTCCTTTTCATAGATACAGAAATAAACTTCACTTTGTAATGAACCGATATAGAGGGTGTTTCCCATACATTCCTTTTCCTCTTTGCGTACCAGTTCGCCACTGCGATAGCTTTTAAAACTGCGGAAGACGGAGATACATTCTTCCTGTTGGCACTTTTCAGTGAGTACAGGGATATTTAAAATCCCTGTCTTATCGTTAATGGCAAGGTCAAGGCGTTTCATCACACCGCCAGCCACCAAAACGTCCATAAAGAACTCATACCAGCTTCTTTGTTGTGCCAGAAGATAGCTTTCAAATTGTCTGCACCCACGACCTTTCAATTCCACCAGAACTCCTTTGTCCAGTTCATGGGAGCAAAGGACGAATATGTCGCCTAAAGCATAATGCTCTGAATAAGAATAGAAACCATAGTCCTCATGAAGAAAATAGGACAGTTTCAGTTGTAAGATGTTTTCGACCACCTGCTGTACGTCTGTTGTCGGAAAGCGAATTCTTACATAATCAAACAGCATTTCAAGGGGAGCGTCGGGATTGAAGCGTTCCAGAGCTTCCCAAAGGGACTGCTGTAAATCCTCTGATGGCTTGACTTTTCCTGTTTCAATATCGCTTAGATACTGCCTTGTAATACCAGTCGCAACAGCTAAACGGTTTTGAGATAGTCCATAAGCCAAGCGTTTTTCTTTTAAATGCTGTAACCAAGTTTGTTCATTCAGTAAAAATCCCTCCAATCAAAAAGGCGTATGTCAACTTTTAAAGCCCATTTGACATACGCTGAAATTTTGTAAATCCCTTGTAACCAAAGGATTTTCTAATGTTTTTTTGACTGTTTCCTGTCGATTTGTACCCCCCTGTTAGATACGGGGGGTTAAGTGCTGGCGTGGCTATTGCCACACCAGCCAGCAAGATCAGTCCACACCTGCGACTTCCGCTTCGCACGTCGCCTGCGTGGACTGTCTGCTGTTGGATAACTTTTTAATTTCCTCCAAGAAATCATATCCTTTTGGTACAAGGGGAGTATAAAACTCTGATATGACACTTGTTCCTACATCAACATAGCCACGACCTTTGATTCGCTTTAAGAAGAAATCCTTTTGTACGTCACTGCCAAACATCATGCCATAGCCCATTTCAGACATACGACCTAAAGCCACTCTGAAATTAAACTGATCACGGATTCCGTCGCCTAAATATTTTGCGTCTGGACGTTGACAAGCCAGTATTAGAAAGAAGCCAGCTTGACGACCTAACATGACAATCTGTTTCAGCTTATTCATAACTGCGGTGTTTTCTTTTGTTCCCAGCATTTCCATGAAAGCGACGTATTCATCAAAGATTAAGAAGTGTGCCGGGAGACCTAAGTAAGCATAATTTTTGCCAGTCTTATAGTTCTTCATCTGCTTCATTTCCTCACTACGTTTCATCATTTCTTCATAGAATGTTTCAATGCAAGAAAGCAAGTCTTCTTTTCTATAGTAGACATTTGCCATCACAGAACCTAAGTCCGCAAGATCAGCATTTTTCGGGTCAAGAATATACAGTTTTGAATCTGTATGAAGCAAGGCTTCAATCAGTGTCAGTATAAAGTAAGTTTTACCGCCACCTGTACCACCAGCAATCAACATATGAGGGAGCTTATCATATTCCCACCATACGTTTTTCATTAAGCGAAGTTTACCATCTTTAGCTTCTACTTCATCAATAGAAATACGACTGGCTATGGTGTCATAGAGCAAAGTATATTCCACATAGGAATCCTTTAACTCTTTATCCGTCAGCTCACAGTACAAGCCACTCTCTAATTTCTTTTCCAAGTGTAAGAGTTGGTCTTGATATTTTCCCAGCGTGATTTCCACCCGTATCTGTATCAAGCCATTTTTAAGTCGATAATACATTTTAGGGAAGTAGGTTATCTTTTCCTTTGTACGACCAGCACTATCTTTAAAGAAACCCTCTGTTTTGACCTGTTCAGATTCATACCACTTGTTTTCAAGTATCATCTTTGCCAGTTTTTGACGGTGGTAAAGTTGTTTAACCGTATCATAGCGAACCCGTTTGAATACAAACGCTACCAGCAAGCAGATAAGAATTGCGACACTGAAACTGATAATTAAATAGGGAATGTCAATCTTATCTGCTTGTGATAGGTTAAAATCCTGCCAGTTGATCTGCTGGATTGTCTTCACATGAAACAGTCCGACAACCAGCAGGAAAACAGGCAGGAGTGACGCTATCGTAAAATGAAAGACTAAATCTTTACCAGATGGGCGAATCCTTTTACCACGCTGTTTCATGCGAAAAAGTCTCCTTTCTACCTAGCGACTATTTGTCTTGTGTCGGTTCTTTCTTTGCTTGTGGTTGAGCTTTGAATGAACTAGAATCCTTTGTCAGCACAATATCGTCTGCCTTGATATACCAGTCAACATCTGCTCCTTGATAGGTGGCAGTAGCAACGGTGTCCGCAATGGGATTGATAAGTTCCACCCGTGCGTTATAATCAAACTCTTTCAAAGGCACGCTGGCAGGAATACTTACTTGAATCATGCGTCCTTGTCCTTTGGATTTTAAGTCATAGGTACGTTCCTTGATTTCATCTGAAACCGACCCGTCTTCATTTTGGATTCTCACTTCACGACGTAGAGCAGAGAATTTCAATTCTCCAAAAGTCGTGTCTTTATCTAATACAATGCCATTTGCTAATCTCATCATTTTTCCTCTCTTTCTTTATTCTTTTATCATGTCGTCAGCATGTAAAAGGTAATTTGTAAAACCACGAGTGCCGATTTTGTAGCCCTCTGCGGTAATACGTGGATTGACTAACTTCACACGTTCCTCAAAGCCGAAATGTTTTTCGCCAGCTTCAGCAGGAAGCACCACCACAATATCATCTGCTCTTTGAACATCAGAATAGAGATTATAGCTTCTTGATAAGACAGTTAGCCGTCCGTTGATTCTTCGCTGAACGACTTTATCCTCGCCAGCAAATTCTAAATTGCCGAATGTTTTTTCCATGTTGGGAATCACAAATTTAAGTTCCATATTTTTACCTATCCTTTCTTTTTTATTGGCTGAATGAATGTTTGATGGTCTTAAAGAGTGGGGAACGACCTTTTGATTCTTGATTTTTTGTTTTCATAAGTTCACTTCCTTTCAAAATCGGGTAAAAAAATAGACACCTCATTTTTTGAAGTGTCTACCTATTAAATATTCAAATTTTATTGGAAGTATCTTTATATCTTCACTTTTCAAGGATAAATCGTCGTATCAAAGCTCATTCATAAGTAGTAAATTAGTAGTAAATTGAGTGGTTTTGACCTTGATAAAGTGTGATAAGTCCAGTTTTTATGCGGATAACTAGATTTTTATGCTATTTTTTTTAGA
>NZ_JCANUC010000022.1:0-33041 GCF_059568765.1 Lacicoccus kunmingensis DSM 17847
TGCTCACCAGCATGTGTATATGATCTGAACAGGCATTCGCTTCATGAATCCTCACACCTTTTCGATCACATAGTTCTCTGATGATCTCTCCTACGCTGCGTTTGTATTTGCCGTATATAATCTGTCTCCGGTACTTCGGGGCAAACACGATATGATACTTACATTTCCATGATGTGTGTGCTAAACTGTTGTTGTCCTTCACTGGGCTGTCCTCCTATGTCTTGTGGAGTGGTCGGGAAACCAACTCCATAGTAGCATAGTCGAGGACCTTTTTTTATACCACGCTGGAAGCTCTTTGGAACCCCCCGCATAGCAGGGGGTTTTCAAAACCCATAAAAAACAGCCATCTCTATTTATACGGAGATGGCTGTTGCTATGTAATTCAAAGAACTTCTTTCTTCATATCTAAATATTTATCTATTCGATGCGCTATAAATACCAGCGCTCCCGCTCCGACGCCCATCATGGTGCCATCGGTTAAAAATCCAATCAGACCACCGACTAAAACGAACGTGGTCAGTTGTGAATCCATCATCGTAAATGACCTCTTCTCTGTTTATAAATTCCATTACATCTCTCTAGTGAACTGTATCATCATAATATATACTACATCAACGTCACTCGCAATTTCTTTAATATGTTCGGCAAAATCAATATTTGAAGGCATATCCGGTTCCAGATGGAATGCCGGCATCTCTGAGGCATCATTTAGAGTGACCATTGCTGCGACAAGTTCTTCATCTTCTGTCAAAGTATACCCCTCTTCATCCGTAACATGACCATAGGCGATACTGTATTCAGGGGTCACCGTGACATCAGTGCCAGTCAGTGATGACTCATTCTGGTTAATTTCCAAATGAAAATCAACATTTTCTGCTTCACTATGTTCAGGCACAATATTGTTTAAAGAAAATGACAGCTGACCTTCGTTCTCTTCAAGATTTGTCAGGTTACGGCTCGATGAAAGGACCGTCTCCTTAAACTCACCATTTACATATTGATCAATCCAAATGTTCAAAATGGAAAATTCATCATCATTCGCTTCATACTCAAAGTCATACACAAGGTTTCTTAAATCTTCCTCGAATACTGCACCCTCTTCATTTTCTTCATCCTCAATCAAAGCGACCTCATTATTATTTCCCAGGCTGCAGGCAGTGAGAAAAATTGATGTTATCAATAAAATACCGACTTTCTTCACTCTGATACTCCCCTTTGTATTAGGAATCAATTTTTTATCATATAATAAACTTAACATTATACAAGATTAAAAACAGTCATCTTCGAGAGTAAATGGCTGTCTAAAATATTATCTACTTAATTTATGAACGATATATTGATTTAAAGATACTGCTTCAAGCTTGGCTGCATGACTCAAGTTTTTATGGCGGCTTTTGGGCATACGCACTCGGAGATTGCCGCTAAAATGCTCATCACTTATCGGCTCAGGTATTTCTTCCCCTTCTTCTATCATATCTTCTATAAATCCTTCTAATACTTCATAGATATTATTATGTGCTTCTTCCTTAGTCTCGCCGGTAGCTATACAACCATCGAATTCTAATACTCTTGCTGCATAATAATTACCTGCCTCATCCATATCTCTTTATATACCGCCAAACAAATCCAACGCCATTTACCCCTTCCGCGCAAATCTCAATACAAATCCCACCCTGTTTTGTTGTATCATTAATATAAATACTTCATTATGAATATCCAGAAATAATTTAAACGAGGATGATTACTTTGCAAATCATTATGTCCCATGTGAATACTGATTTTGATGCGCTGGCTTCTTTAATTGCGGCGAAAAAACTCTACCCTGATGCAAGGGTTGTCATTCCGAATGAACAGACTGCACCTGTCAGGCAGTTTTTAACGATATACAGAGATACTTTCGACCTCACCGAAGACCATCAGATCGACTGGGAAGAAGTGACGGATCTGATTCTTGTCGATACCGCTTCACTTTCAAGGCTCGGGAACTATACGAAGAAGCTGGACCCGGATAAGCTGAAGATTACGGTGTACGACCATCACCCGGCGGGGAGCAATGATGTCGATGCCAACGAACGCTTCGTTGAACCTGTCGGGGCGACGGTGACTTTATTCATCGAGAAAATGATCGAACAGAAAATTCCGGTCTCTTCTTTCGAAGCGACGCTGTTCGGGCTCGGCATTTATACGGATACGGGCTCATTCACTTTCCCGAATACGACGGACAGGGATTTTCAGGCAGCGAGTTTCCTGATGAAGAATAATATGAACCTGGAAATCATCCAGCGTTTTGCCGACTACAAGCTGACACCGGACCAGCAAAATCTTTTGAATCAGCTATTCCGCGGGGCGAAGACGTACTATAAAAACGGCTTGAAGTTTATTGTCAGCGCATACCAGATTGATGTGTATTTGAGAGAGCTTTCGACCATAACGGATAAGCTCCTTGATATCAGCGGTGCCGACACTGTGGTGACAGTCGTCAAGATGGAAAAGAATGTGCACATCGTCGGCCGCGGGAATTCTGAACGGATCGACCTCACACCCCTGCTCAAGAAATTTGACGGCGGCGGCCACCCGCAGGCGGGTTCTGCGACAGTCAGAAAAAGTGAGCTGGATGACATTGTCGAACAGGTCAACAGTCATCTCGATTTGATCTTGAAACCGGCCATCACCGCAGAAGATATTATGACGAGTCCGGTAAAAATGATTCCGCCGGATACTAAAATCGAAGAAGCCGGCCGGCTGATGTACCGATACGGCCATTCAGGCTATCCTGTAGTGGAAGATGATAAACTGATCGGCATCATTACTAGACGCGACCTGGACAAGGCCAATCACCATGGTCTCGGCCATGCGCCGATCAAGGCGTATATGAGCCGCAACCCGGTCACAATCAAGCCTGAGACAACGATTGAAGAAATGCAGAAACTGATTATCGACAATAATATCGGCAGGCTCCCTGTCATGGAAGACGGCCAACCTGTCGGTATCGTCACACGAACGAATATCATCGAGGTTTTACACAGTCAGAAATTGAGTGATGGACTTCGGCAGCCCGAGGTGAAGAATTTGAAGAATGAAATGAAAAGACAATTACCCGGGCGGACTTATGCCATGCTGGATGACATCAGCAGAACAGCGGAACGCGCAGATGTGCCGGTTTACCTGATCGGCGGTATCGTCAGAGATTTGTTTCTGGAACGGCCGAATGAAGATATCGATATTGTCGTTGAAGGTAACGGCATCGATTTTGCCAATCATCTGCAGGCGGACTACGGCGGACGCGTGAAAATTCATGAGAACTTCGGCACCGCTACTTGGAACCACCCGTCTAAACTGTCCATTGACGTCACTTCGGCACGAGTCGAATATTACGACCGCCCCGCTTCACTGCCGGACGTCGAACTGTCCACGCTGAATGAAGATTTATACCGCAGGGATTTCACCATCAATTCGATGGCGCTCTGCCTGAACCCTGACATTTTCGGTGATCTCGTCGATCCTTTCAAAGGACAGGCCGACCTCCGCAGCAAAACGATCAAAGTCTTGCACAACTTGAGCTTCATCGAAGACCCCACCCGGATTCTCCGCGCGGTCCGCTTTGAAACACGGTTCAATTTTCTGATGGATAAGCAGACGGAAAGTCTTGCACTGAACTCGATGGCCAGAATGAAAGACTTGTCCGCCCACCGTATCGTCGAAGAGATGAAACGGATGTTCAAAGATGAAAAGCCGCCGGAGACGATCAGAAGACTGTTCGAGCTGCGCTTCTGGCAGCAGTTTGGCGCAGATGACGATATGGGCGAAGACAGTTTCGTCCACGCCAGTCAGCTTGATATGATGTATGAAAATCACCCACAGTTCCGTACGCATAAGATCAGCTGGTTCGATTATTTCGTCATCCCCTTCTATCACAGCGGGAAAACGCAGCTCGCTGGGACATTCGCCCTGACGAGACATAATAATAAGTTTCTGCAGGACGTCGGTGACCTGGCTGAAATCGAAGGTTGGGAGAAGATTAAAGGCATCGGTCATTTTCACCGTTTTTTAAAAGATTTTACGGATGATGCGGTTTTATTTTTCATCTCAAAAGAAAATTTCAGTAATGAAGATAAGATCCTTTCCTATTTGGAAAAGCGTCATGACATCCCCGCACTGCTCACCGGCGAAGACCTCATCCAACAGGGGTTCAAGCCCGGCAGACATTTCAAGGAAATTTTAATGGCACTCGATGTGGTTATATTAGACGGTGAAATAAAGACAAAAGAAGAGGCGCTCGACTGGCTGCACACTCATTATGAAAAATAAATTTCAAGAGCAAGGTGATGATGTAAATTCATCCCTTGCTTTTTATGTGATAAGACTTTAATATACGGATTTAGCTTATATAAAAAAGATACATAGATTAATCTATAGATAAAAAAGTGAGGTGTGCGCCATGGATTTTACTTTACCGACGATGCTCGTCGTGGCGATTTTCATCAGTCTCGGTATCCTCAGCCAGTGGGTCGCAGGATTTCTTAAGTTCCCACCAATAGTCATCATGTCCATCGTCGGCCTTCTGATTGGTCCGATATTCGGCTGGACGAACCCGGAAGAACTGCTCGGCAGTGAACTGTTCAGCACTGTCACCTCTCTCGCGGTCGCGATCATTTTATTTGAAGGCAGCAGTAATTTGAATGCCCGCGAACTGAGCGGCATATCAATCGCAATACGCAGAATCCTCACATTGAATGCACTCATCGGGTGGGCGCTCGGTACACTCGCGATGTACTTCATCATCGGTTTGCCGCTGTCCATTTCACTCGTCCTGTCCGGACTCTTCATCGTTACCGGACCGACAGTGATACAGCCGTTATTGAAACAGGCAAAAGTGAAACGTTCCGTCGATTCGATACTGCGGTGGGAAAGCATTATTTTGGACCCTGTCGGACCGATGCTCGCCCTGCTCGCATTATATGTATTCCAGTTCGCAGCAGACGGTTTCCAGATGGAACTCATAATCGATTATGTCATCGGATTTACCGCTGCAGCCGCTCTTGGCTACGGTGGCGCGCTGTTATTCAGACTGATGCTTTCGACAGATATTCTGCCCCAGCACCTGATGACGCCGATGCAGTTTGTTTTCATCATCATAATCTTCAGTCTCAGTGACGCGATTCTGCATGAGTCCGGACTATTGGCCATTACAATATTCGGCTTTGTCATGGCCCAGCTGAAAAACCAGCACCTGATCTTCCAGGAATCGGATCATTTCATCGACGATCTGTCGATGATCAGTGTGTCGACCGTATTCATTCTGATTACGTCATCACTGACGATGGATATGCTCAGTGTCGTCATCGCCTGGGAAGTGCTTTTATTCTGCCTGGTCATGATTCTGATTGTCCGTCCTGTCTCCGTCTTATTATCAACGATCAATACGGAGCTCACATTCCGTGAGAAACTGTTCGTCAGCGGTGTCGCCCCGCGCGGTATCGTTGCACTGACCGTTGCCGGGTTTTTCGGCGGTCTGTTCAGTGAAATGAACACCGATATGGCCGAGATGATCGTCCCTGTGACGTTCGCACTCGTGTTCATCACCGTCGTTGTTTACGGCTTCGGATTCAAGCCGCTCAGTAAGGCGCTCGACCTTTCAAGCAGAAAGCCGCCGGGTGTTATCATAGTTGGAGAAAGTTATTTTGCGATTCAGCTCGCCATCCGTCTACAGGAACATAACATTCCTGTCGCCATTTCAGACGTCCTCGCAAACCAGAGGTACAATATTGAAGATTACGGCATTGAAAAGATTTCCGGCAGCCTGCTGGCGGAATCCGAGCGCATGTTCCAGGATATGACACGCTTTGACAAGTGTCTGCTTCTGACACGTTCATTCACATTCAACAACCTGGCCTTCAATGTGCTCAGCGAAGAGTTCGGTGTGAAAAACGTCAACATCGTGGCCCCGCCGAAAACTGCGCACACGACCATCGAGGACTGGGAACGGAATCATATATTATTCGACGATGATTTGAACTACAGAGTGCTGAATAAATATATCAAGGAAAATGAAATTGTCGAAATCCCTTCCTCTGAACGTGATCAGCTGGCAGAAGATGATTTCATCCTCTACCATATCAGCAGAGATAAGAAGATCACGTTTAACGTGCTGACTTCTAAAGTGAAAAATTCAAGCGGCAGTGTACTCGGTGTTTTAAAGGGTGCCAGCCAGTATATGAAAAAATAGAATACATTTAAAAACCCCTCCTGACGCAATTTTTCCAGTGTCAGGAGGGGTTTATTTTCTACAGCCATCCTAAGCTGTTCATTAACAGTGAGATGCCGCTCGCAAATAAAATAATATAAATGATGATCTGGAAGACCTTTTGACTGATCCATTTAAACAGCATCTGGCCAAGATACAACCCGATAAATACGACGGGCAATGCCCACAGGCTCGATATCCAAGTCGTTTCACTCGTCCCGGCGAAGGCGACCTGAACAATCAGACTGATTAAATATATGAACAGATAATAAGCGAGTGTGGTACTTCTGACGACTTCCTTTTTATGGTCGGTGCCTGAAAAATATAACAGAAGCGGTGGACCCGGCATGCCGATGCTGGAGGTGAGCGCCCCTGAAATCACCCCGACAATCCCTTCTTTTCTTGTGCTTTTTGTAATGGTGAATTTAAAAATCAGCAATACTGAAAGCATTAAAACAACGAGTCCGACAAACATCTTCAAGCTGTTGATATCAATCCATATGAAAAAGATGATTCCGATAAAAACACCTGCGCTGCTCCCGAGTATGTACCGCTTCAACATACCGTAATCAATGGACGCCCTGATTGATTTTATAAGAGACAGCGAGAGCACAAGCGATAAAATCAAATTGATCTGGATCGCTTCGGCCGGTCCGAATAAAAACAGCAGCAACGGTGTCGCCAGCGTAGAAAAACCGAAGCCTGTACTGGTCTGGAGTACAGTCGCAAATAATATAATGATAAGAAATAAAACCATTTCCATGACAAATACTCCCCTCTCTTCATATTCTACGTCTGCACATTAAACTTTACCATAATAAAAACAGCCATCCGTCAAAGATGGCTGTTCTGAAAAAAATTATATATTACCCAGTTCCTGTTCCCTTTTCAGCTTTTCCGGCGTGACGTCATTACCCAACGGGTCAACGACAGTCATTCCTGAGAAGGAATCAAGCACCTGGCCTCTGATCTGTTTCAAATAATTCTCTCTCAACTCTTTTTGTTCTTCTCTTTCTGCATCCGTCAATCCGACGGTTTTCTGTATTTTCGCAAGTTCGTTAATTCTATCCAATCCTACTATCATTATATTTCCTCATTTCATTTAAAATTTAAAAAGCTGTATTTCGATTCGATAATTGCCGGAAACTTCGGTACGACATATTCTCCGAGCTCCTGAATGACTTCTTCAGCCGGGCGTTTATTCTGCTTGAGTGCAATCATCACATGATTCACACCCGCCTCCTGGTAGGCATTCAAATAATCAATCAGGAAATTGCGTCCTGACCTGAATCCGATCGGCAGCGGCTTTGCAACCTCGCCCGGCCGTTCGGACAAGTCGATTGCGAGCGGCTGTGCAAACGGTTTGAACGTTTCTGTTGCCCCGCGCCACTGATTGACCAGTTTCTTCTGTCCCTGCAAGTCCTGCGGGTAGAATAACCAGCCGTCCGTGTGTTCTGCCAGCCACTCCATCGTCTGGCCGCTGTAGCCCGTGCCGAAAACAGGGACCCCGGACATTGCCGGTTTCGGCACAACATCGCCTTCCGTCAAGTTCACACGCTCCGACTGGATTTCAGGGAACGCTTCACTCCACATCTGTTTCATCACTTCGATCGATTCCCTGAACAGTTCACCCTTATTTTCTATATCTGTCTTAAAGGCCGGGAATTCAATCGGCCGGTCTCCGCTCGCTGCGCCGAATAAAAACCGCCCGCCGGAAAAGTGCTCCAGTGTGGCTGCCGATTTCGCAGTATGAATCGGGTGGCGCAAAGTCGTCACGATGCTGCCGGTGCCGAGTGCGATATCTTTCGTATGCGCCGCAACATAACTTAAAAACATGAACGGGTCATACAGGCCGCCGACATCTCCGAAGTTCGGATCATAGATCGGCGCATCCCTGACAAACAATGAGGCGAAGCCATAATCCTCAGCCATTTTCGCCAGTCTGATCTGTTCCTCGAGATTCATTTCCGGAAAACTGCCTGTATAGGATTCCAGCGGAAACATCAGCCCGAGCGTCATTTTATTTTCTTTGAATGTTCTTTTGAAACCCTTATGATTTTTAAACTGATTCATATCTTCACCTTCTTTCTATGTAAATTACACAACCATCTTCTCTTCCACCCATTTTTTAAGGTCGGTAATATTATCTGTAAAACGTCTCGAGTTGATATCTTCAGATAAAGAAGCGATTGTTTCCCGCTTCAATACTTTCTTCCAGGCCGCTTCCGCTTCATCCATCAATTCTTCCAGAACGCAGCATCTGTCGTCTTTCTCAAGTTCCAGCATGTCATCCAGTATCCCGCTTGGACTGTACAGTGACTGCTGACCTTCAATCGCAACATAAATATCGTATACCCGAATATCTTCGGGGTCTTTATTCAGCTTGAAGCCGCCTTTGACACCGGGCACAGATTTGATGATATCTGCAGCAACCAGCTTTCTAAGCAGCTTTTGAAAATACGTCGGCGACGCCCCCAGCTGTTCACTGATCACTTCACTGTGCAGCACCGCACGCTCCGGCAGCATATTGAGCAGCATTACCGCATACACCGACTGTTCCACACCTGTTTTCATCTGCATCATTCACACCACATTTCATTTTTTGTTATAAATCGGACAATCATTATCCAGTTTAGCATTTATTATATTAACAGGTTAAGATTCATCCGTCAATAGCGTTGCCCGGTAGATAGTCTGCGATAATATTTAAAAAGCTGTCGTCAGAATTTCGAAAGCGTGATAAACGGTCCAACACACCGTCGTCTTCTCCCTCACAATAGCTTCTTACACGTTTAACAGGCACTCGTCAGCCACACGAGTTCCTACAGAATGTTTAATAGGCACTCGCCAGCCTCGCGAGTTCCTACAGAACGTTTAACAGGCACTCGCCAGCCTCACGAGTTCCTACAGAATGTTTAACCGTTGCTCCCTAAAAAAGCCACTGAAAATATCAATTTCCAGTGGCAAATCATATAATTAACTGCTTTGAATTTCTTTCCTCCAGACGAATGTCATAAAAATTGCAAAAGCAGAGACAGCGCATACGATCGTGACGAGAGTGAGCGGCCATGCGTTGTATTCTCCACCCAGACCGACCAGAGGTGAAACGACTGCACCTCCGATAAATGGGAGCAGCCCTAAAAATGCAGACGCGCTGCCTGCCGATTTTTTCTGGTTCTTCAAACCTAAGGAAAATGCGGTCGGCGATACAAAACCAACACTTGAAGCGACCATAAACAGTGCGATGATGATTACCGGCAGTGGTAAATCTGCCATCACAACAACAATCAGCAGCAGACTTCCAGCCAGCGACTGCATCACACCAAACAGCATGATTTTCACTTCATCCATTTTCGCTGCAATCCTGCCAGAGATCTGTGCCGCAATAATAATCCCGAGCCCATTTAACGCAAAGATCAGTGAAAACTCTTGCGGCGTCACTTCATAAATATTTTGCAGAATAAACGGCGAACCGGCAATGTATGCAAACATGCTGGACATAATCAGACTCTGTGTGAATGAAATGCCGAGAAACACTTTATCCTTCAGCAGATCGCAGAATGTTTTCACTACCGCGAAAATCGTCCCCTCCGATCTGTTCTCAAGCAGGTGTGTTTCACTGTAGAAAAATCTCACCGATAACAGCAGCAGAACGCCGATCGCAGCTATGATATAAAACACGATCGGCCATGAACCGAAATTGAGTACAAAACCCCCTGCTATCGGCGCAAGTATCGGTGCCGCCCCGCTTACCAGCGCGAGCAGCGCAAATGCACGGGTCAGTTCATTTCCAGAATAAATATCACGTGCCGCAGCGCGTGCGATGACAATGCCTGCAGCACCCGTGAATCCCTGGATGAAACGCAGCAGAATAAAAACCCCGATACTCGTTGTAAAAGCGAGCGACAGCGACACCACTGTATAGATGGCCAGACTGATTATCAACGGTTTCTTCCTGCCCCTGATATCGCTCAGAGGGCCGAACATCAGCTGCCCCGTTGCGAGTCCGATCAGACACGTCGTCAGACTCATCTGTACAAGTGATGCGGTTGTATTAAGGTCGTCTGCCACTACCGGGAGTGCCGGCAGATACATATCCATCGATATCGGACCGATCGCGGTCAACGAACCAAGCAGTATGACAATCCAGTATTTATTTTCATTTTGCTTATTTATATATGTCCTCATGACAACAGTCCACTCTTATGATTGTTTTATTAACAGAACAAACAAAAGTATATCACTCCTTAATTTTACTTACTATAAATAAAAAGATGCCCCAATTTAAGGGGCTATTCTATTTGAAGGGTCTGCACCTGTTTCAGGATCTGCCAGAAGAATGATACGTAGACAAAATTGGCAGACAATACAGGCTGCTGGTGGATACTGGCGACCTTTTTGATATAGGTCCGAACCGTATTTATCTGCATTGCCTGCCGGTCTTTCGGAAAGCAGAGTGTCCTGAGCCAGTTGGTAAACTTATAGGCGAGAAGACTCAACATCATTTGCACCTGATTCACTTGAAAGGAATAACTTAGCATGTTATCCAATCCAAATCCGTGTTTGGTTTCTTTAATATAATTTTCCATCGTACTGCGTTTTTGGTAAATTCTAACGATATCTTCAGGAATGGACGTCATCAGGTTCGTTACATATAATGAATGCGTGAAAAATAGCTCATCTGCTGGACGGACTAAACAATGACATTTCGCAGCTGCCGCCAGGATTGCGATTGATACTCTATTTCAATAAAGTAACATTCTGTCTCATATTGTGTGCCCGGTACACTGAATAGACAGATTTCTTAAGCGTAGCTCTGCAGATTCGGATTCGATTTTAAACGAATGCATATAGTATGGATTCATTTTCACATAAATTATATAATTCTGGTAGAAAATTCCCCTGTGATGCCGTCAAATGCCACGAGTGGGTGATAACCGATGGTACTGTAAATGGATTGGACGAAAATGACTAGAAACTATGACTAATTCTGCAGTATGATATTCTTAAACATATTAAATTAATATAAGGTGAGATTATGCTAAATAAAAATGATGTTATCCCTCTGTATGCTCAGCTTAAACGTTTGCTGAAAAAGGATATTTTGAGTGGCCAATATAAAGAGAATGATATGTTGCCGTCCGAGGCACAGTTAATGAAAAAATATAATATTACGCGAACGACCATCAGAAAAGCAATCAATGAATTGAAAATAGAAGGTCTCGTGGCTACAAAGCATGGCAAAGGTACTGTTGTGAAGATTAAGGAAACAAAAGATACAATTTGGAGTTTTAGGAGTTTTACAGAAATCGCTAAAAACCAAAATTTGGAGCCAATCACTAAAGTGCTCCAACAAGAAATAATTGTTGAAAATGATTTAGAGTATAACCAACTCATCAGAGTAAGAGGCTTAAAAAATAATGATGACTATATCGATTGGCTGACTGTAGAAAAATCTAAAGTACCGATGAAGGTTTTCCCAAATATCGATCAATATAATTTTGAAAGTGATTCCTTATACGATATTATGTCTCGTGAATATCATTTTTCACCCGACTATGCCAAGTTAGAGTTGGAACCAATTATAAGTGAAGCAAAAATAATGGAAATTCTTGAGTTAGAACAAGTGCTGCCTTTATTAAAAAGTAGCGGAAGACTTTATACAGAGTCAGACACTGAAATTGAACAATTTGAAATTATATATAGTCCATCATTCAAATTTATATTTTCACAATATATAGAATAACTAACCATAACTCTTCCGAAATACATTAAACTGATTTATCAACCTAAAATAAAAGATAGAATTTTAATCACACATTTTATATGTGCGATCTTTGTGGAAGCGCTGTTATTTTATCTTGACATATATGAAATAATGATATATTTTAAACTCATACGTACAAGTGCAAGAGTTAGAGAGGAGAAATTTTAGTGAATGATAAAATTTTAGGAACATTATATGGCATGGCTATCGGTGATGCGCTCGGAATGCCCTCCGAATTATGGAGTAGGCAGAAAGTACATAATTACTTCGGATATATCTCAGATTTCCTGGACGGTCCGGAAGAAAACGAAGTAGCTTGCAACTTTACTAAAGGACAATTTACTGATGATACGCAACAGGCATTAATCATTATTGACTCGCTTGTTGAAAATGATTTTGAGGTATCCACAAAAATTATAGGCAGTCGTCTTTTAAAGTGGGCAGATGAGTTAGACGCATTCGACAATAATATTTTAGGTCCTAGTTCCCTTGCAGCGTTAACCGCATTTAAAAACGGAGAGAATACAGAAAAATATTCCAAAAAAGCACTTACTAATGGTTCTGCAATGCGAATTGCACCGGTAGGTACTTTATTTAAAAGCAGTGATTATAAAAATTTAATCAACTATGTAACCGATATAAATAAAATCACTCATTATACAGACGTTTCCATCGCTGGTTCCAGCATGATTGCGAACGCTGTCAGTGCTGCATTAGAAGATAAAACGTGGGACGAAATTATCAGTTCAGTGTACTTGACAGGTGAGCAGGCTGAAAATAAAGGCTCAGATACCTTTTCCGCTTCACTCATTGAAAGAACTAAACTGGGAGTAAAATACAGTAAAGAAATTGAAAATGATCAAACATTCTCCGAAACAATATACAATGTTATTGGAGCTGGTACAGCATTATCTGAATCTGTACCTGCCGCACTTTCAATTGCTTACAGAGCTAAAAATGTAGAAAAGTGCGCAATATTATGTGCTAACTTAGGGGGCGATACAGATACTATCGGGGCAATGGCTACAGCTATATGCGGAGCAAAAAACGGCTACAAAAACATCAATGAAGATTGGATTGCAATCATTGATGCAGCGAACACATCAGATTTAAAAGACTATAGTAAATATTTAGAAAAAGGTAGAGACAAATTAGAGGTGAGATAAATGGAAGAGACCTTTCTAACTGAAAATGAAAAAAACGGAACTCCTAAGGATTTATTCTTCATTTGGTTTGCAGCTAATATGGGTATTCTTGGAATTGTCTATGGCGCAGTTATCATTGGCTTTGGATTAAGTTTCTTGCAATCTTTGTTAGTAGCAATACTGGGACCTCTCTCATTTTTACTTGTTGGTTATGCCAGTATTGCAGGCAGAGATACTGGCGTAATAACTTTTGCTCTATCTAGGGCAGCATATGGATTTAAAGGTAATCATCTGCCGGCAATTGTCGGCTGGGCTGGGCAGGTCGGCTGGCTTTCTGTCAACGTTTCAACAGGAACACTTACACTTCTTGCCTTGTTCAGTACTTTTGGAATTGATACTAATACGTTTTTAATATTTCTCAGTTTAGTTATTTTTTCCGGACTTATTATACTATCCAGCCTTTTCTCTCACGATACGTTAGTCAAAGCTCAAACATTCTTTACATATGTATTTGGAGCGCTGACATTACTCGTTATAGCGATGCTTATACCACAAACCGACTGGATTACTCTCTTTAATATGCCATCAGGTCATTGGATTACAGATTTTTTCCCAGCACTTGCATTTGTTGTTGTCGGCACAGGCTTGACTTGGACTAATGCAGCTGCAGATTACAGTCGATTCCAAAGTAAAAATGTTAAATCATCATCTATCGTATGGAGTGTTACAATTGGTGCTTTCATTCCTTTATTCGTCATTATTACGACAGGCATCTTACTTGCAACATCTGCACCAAACTTGGCAACGACTGAGAACCCTATTATTCTGTTAAGCCAATTATTGCCGGAGTGGATGACAACAATATACTTATTAGCCGCTCTGGGTGGATTAACACCAATGTGCTTTATCGGATTGAAATCATCGCGGCTAATTATGGGGACTTTTGACTTGAAAATGAAAGACTCAACCATCATCTTTATACACTCTGTAATCATTCTTCTAATACCGCTATATGTATTAGTGGTCTCACAGGATTTCCTTGGTTACTTTGAAGCATTCCTCGGCCTGCTAGGCATTGGTCTTGCAGCATGGGTTTCAATTTTTGTCGTGGATTATACATTTATACGCAAGAAAATTGGTTATGAAGAAAGACTATTGACTGATCCGCAATATAATAATGTAAATGTTAAGGGAGTGATTAGTTGGATTGCAGGTGTCTTTGTTGGATTAATACTGATTTTCACAACTGAATCCAGCTTTGATATGGTAATTACTTTTATTATCAGTGGCGGACTGTACTATATCACCAACTTTAAAAGAATGTCCAATATAAGAAGGGAGACTTAAAATGTGGGAAGACGATCATTACTTATCAAAAGTATCCAGCAATCAAAAAGTGTTAGTGATTGGAAGTATACTTTTAGATATCATTACTAATATTAAAGTACTCCCCTTTTCTGGAGAAGACGTCTATGTTACTCCGGTCAAATCTGAAGTTGGGGGATGTGCAATCAATGTCTCCAATATCTTAAGACAGTATGGTGTCCAGCATGACCTGTTGTCACCAGTGGGCAATGGGCCGAACGGGCAGATTATTAAAGATTATTTAGAAAAATATGAGTATAAAACTTTGATTAAATCTGAAGAAGGCGATAATGGCTGGACACTCTGTTTAGTTGAAGACAATGGGGAAAGAACTTTTATGACGTTATCAGGCATAGAAAAGCAATGGAAGAAAAAATGGTTTCAAAATGTAAATTTTGATGAATATGATTACGTATATACTACAGGATACTCGCTTGAAGCTGATTCTTCAGCAATTGTTTTAGAAAAGTTAGAAGAAGCTTACAAGTCTAGAAGTTTCAACATCATATTTGATCCGTCACCAAGAATTAAACATTATACAAATAATAATATTGAAAGAATATTGGCATTAAATCCAATTCTCCACTGCAACGAAGATGAGGTAAAGCATCTTAGCCAGAAAAATGATCCAGTAACTGGAGCATTAGCAGTTAATCAAAAAACGAATAAACCAGTTATAATCACACTCGGTGGCGGTGGGGTCCTATATGTAGAAGATCAAAATTACAACAAACAATTGAAAGTAGAAAAAACGGATATTATTGATACAATCGGTGCCGGTGACAGCCACACTGCAGGATTCATAGCAGGTTTAATAGATGGCAAGTCTGTTGAAGACAGCTGCAGACAAGGAAACTTTGTCGCAAGAAAAGTGGTCCAGAGTGAAGGAGCGGGGATTAAATTGGGTGTAAAGTAATTTCTTATATAAATAATGTAAACAATATTTTGAAAAACACTGCAAACTTCAAGTATAGAAAACTGCAGTGTTTTAATGTATCAACTTAATTTACATTATACACTGAATGATACGGTTTAATGATTAAAAGAACCTGAAACAGTTAAATGATAAGTAACTTAAGTAAAGGGATGATATGATGAAAGATGCTAAAGAAACTGAAATAATCCAATTGAGTATCGAAGATGACGGCAGAATACCCAACCACTGGAAATTACCGCTTCTCATTTATAAAGGTGTGCTGGATACAGACGATGCTGCAGTTGAAATTCTGAACAACAACAATTGGTCCGGCGAGTGGCTGGGGTCAGTCCATCCATACCATCACTACCACAGTAACACCCACGAGGTTCTTGTCGCCCATAGCGGCACTGCTACACTTCAACTGGGCGGTGAACTCGGAGAAACAGTTGATATGGAAAAAGGAGACGTGATCATTCTCCCGGCCGGTTACGGTCATAAGATGATAGATTCGAGTGATGATTATCAAAACTACGGTGCCTACCCCGGCGGCAGAAGTTTTGACATGTGTTACGGAAAGGATGAAGAACGTCCGGAGAAACTGGAGAATATCAAACATGTGCCCATGCCTGAAGCGGATCCGATTTTTGGTAAAGAAGGTCCGTTATTCAATTACTGGGAAGATTGATTCATAAGAGATTTGGTCTTTACAGTATTGGAATTCTCCACGCGTTGAATGCTTCATGCCAGACTTTCATGGATGGATGAGGGAAGCCTGAATGAATATAGAAAATAGGAAAACGCTTTTATAGTAAATAATATTTACTATATTAAATTTATATACGTATTATTAATTTACTCAATGAATTGAAAATCTTATTAATGATGCCAAACATTTAACAAGCCTGCACTTAAATTTTAAGTGCAGGCTTGTCGGTATTCTAATAAAACTCCGGCTTATCCATATGTTCCGACCCCGGTTCAAAGACACCAGGGCTTTCCCGGCTGAACTTCGAAGGGTCCTGGATGATATCCATGACCATTCTTGCGACGGCATTTCTTGTCAGCTGGGCGCCGACGAATGGTTCGCCTTTATCCGTCGTACTGTACGATTCATTTTCAGCATCATCATACAGCCACGTCAGCCTCAGCAAAGTATAATCAAGATTCGATTGCGCCACAGACTGCGCATTTTCCTTATGGATTTCCATGACAGGCAGATTGCCGATGACACTGTCATTCCATCTTCAGAATTCACCGGCCACATCATCGTAAATATCGAGCACCGACGCAGCAATCAGCCACTTCACCCCGGTCGCCTCCATCACTTCAATGATATTTTCGATGCCTGTATCATCCGCCATTTCATTTAAATAAACGGTGTCCGCTCCTGAGATTGCCTGCCTCAAAACTTCCCCATCATTGAAATCGCCGTCGATGATCGTTTCCCTGTCAGGATCGGACACCTCCAGACGGCCGCTCGCATTTCTCGCAAACAGCACAAGTTCATTATCTGTTTCATTTCTTAAATTCTCCGTCAGCATTTTACTGATTCGCCCCGCAGCACCGAGAATTGCTATTTTCATGATCCAACCTCCCTAACAAGTTTATACATTGTATGCTACAAGCTGCAGTGCTTATTAAAAAGTGATTTGTTCGTAATAAGCATACGGGTTTTATTTTAAAAAAATGTTTTTCCAACACTATTTTAAAAGTATTTACAATTGTCAGAAAATTATTTATGATTGTTTTCATATCATCTTAGAGGGGGAATTTTATGAATGCAATATTAGTTGCAGTCGCCGGTCTGGCTGTATTCGTTTTAGGTTACCGTTATTATTCGAAATTTGTCGCGGAGCGGATATTCAGGCTGGACCCGAATTATATTACACCGGCTCATAAATATAAGGACGGTGTGGATTTTGTCCCGACCAATAAATTCGTACTTTGGGGACACCACTTTTCTTCAGTGGCCGGTGCGACACCGATTTTAGGACCTGCCATCGCAGTATATTGGGGCTGGGGACCTGCATTTTTATGGGTCATACTGGGTACTGTACTTGCTGCAGGTGTGCATGACTTCGGTACGTTGGCACTTTCGGTCAGAAATAAAGGCCAGTCCATCGGTACCATCGCAGAAAAGTTTATCGGTAAACGCGGAAAGGTTCTATTCTTATTCATTATACTTACACTGCTTTTAATGGTAAACGCAGTATTTTCATGGGTAATTGCGAATTTATTCATTTCTTACCCGGCAAGTGTTGTACCGGTATTTTTCCAAATCCCGCTGGCGATATGGATTGGATATGCGGCTTATAAGCGAAATGTGAAAATGCTTATACCCTCTTTAATCGCACTGGCTTTAATGTATGGTGCAGCAGTGGTCTCTGCCGAATTCTCTGTACTTCAGATTGACCTTGTACAGTATATGGGCGGTGAAGGCGGCAGCGGCATATTCGGCCTTGGTGCCGTATCCAGCGCATTCTTCATCTGGATTATGATACTTCTGATCTATGTATATATCGCATCGACGCTGCCAGTTTGGAAACTGCTTCAGCCGAGAGACTTCATCAACTCCCACCAGCTGTCAGTCGGCCTGCTCATTCTTTACGCGGGTCTGTTATTTACGAACCCGGAGATTACAGCACCGATTACGAATCCTGATGCTGATGTTTCATGGCTGCCGCTGTTATTCATCACAATCGCATGTGGAGCCATTTCAGGATTCCACGGACTTGTATCATCCGGAACATCTTCAAAGCAGCTCGATAAAGAGACGGACGCACGTTTTGTCGGTTACTTCGGTGCTGTCGGTGAAGGTATTCTTGCTTTAATTTCAATACTTGCTGTTGTGACACTGTTCAACAGTACCGCTGATTTCACAGCCGCTTATGGAAGCTTCGCCGATGCGAGTGCCGGCGGTCTGAACAACTTCGTTGAAGGGGCTGCAGTACTTGCAAACGGACTCGGAATCCCGACGCACGTCGCAACGACAATCGTCGCGGTCATCGTGGTCAGCTTCGCTGCCACTTCACTCGATACATCTGTACGTCTGATGCGCTATATCGTTTCAGAAATCGGCGTTGAATATAACGTCAATGCTTTGACGAACAAGCACGTTGCAACAACGATCACAGTCGGTGCTTCAGCAGCACTCGTCTTGCTTCCGGAAGGACCGAACGGTTTCGGTTCAGGCGGATATCTGATTTGGCCGCTGTTCGGTACATCGAACCAGCTGCTTGCAGGCATCAGTTTACTGTTGATTTCCATATGGCTGAAACGCAGAGGCATCAACTATGCAATCACGCTGATTCCGATGATATTCCTGATGTTCATGACATTGTACGCGATGTTCACCCAGGTATTCCTGGAATGGGCATGGTACACAGAAGACTCGAACATGCTGCTCTTCGTACTCGGCGCCATCATATTTGCCATTGCCATCTGGATCATCATCACATCCATCCAGGCGCTCACCGGCAAATTTGATGATGAACTAAAAAAGAACAATGATCAGTAATATGAAGGATGATGATATTTATGTTGGATAAAGTGAAAAAACTGATTCAGTATTATGAAGAAGTTTTGGAAATGCCGCACAGAACGGAAGTGGCAAGGGAACTGAGGGATGAGGACGACTTATTCCTCCTCATGCTCTACTCCGAAATGATCGGCATACCGAATCCGGTCTACTACTATACGCTTGAACTATATCCGCATATCATCGAAGATTTCCATGACTGGCATCTCCGGATGGGCATGGAAAAATCACCACTGACAGGCATACGCTGCTGTTAACATAATAAAAGGAGCATATTCACATGGCAGAACACTTAAATAAAATACTGTTCATCGGCGGTAAAGGCGGTGTCGGCAAATCGACTTCCGCGGCTGCCGTCGCATGGAAGCTCGCCAAAGAGAATAAAAAGACGCTTCTTATTTCAACAGACCCTGCACATAACCTGGGAGATATATTCTCACAAAAAATCGGCGGGGAAACACAGAAAATCACAGACAATCTGTATGCTCTGGAAATCGATCCCGAAACGGAAACGACGAAGTACATCAACTCTGTAAAAGAGAATATCAAAGGCACGGTACAGTCCAGTATGATCGATGAAGTGAACCGCCAGCTGGATACAGCGAAAGCTTCACCCGGCGCGGATGAGTCGGCACTTTTCGACAAGCTGATTTCCATCATCATCGAAGAGGAGCCGGCATACGACCACCTCGTTTTCGACACGGCACCGACCGGCCACACCATCAGACTTTTGACACTGCCTGAACTGATGGGTGTATGGATTGAAGGCCTCTTGAAAAAACGCAGGAAGACCAACGAGAACTACACACAGCTCCTGAATGACGGCGAACCGATTGAAGATCCGATTTATGACGTATTGCTCGAGCGGCAGAACAGATTCAAAAAAGCACGTGAAATACTGCTTGAATCCGATAAGACAGGGTTCGTCTTCGTACTCAATCCCGAGCGGCTGCCGATTCTTGAGACGAAGAAAGCCATCGACCTGCTCGATCAGTACCACCTTCACGTCAACACCATCTTTGTCAATAAAGTCCTGCCCGATGATGCGGACGGCGAATTCCTGAAACAGCGGCGCAGGCATGAAAAGCAGTATCTGGAAGATATAGAAGAAACATTTCCGAATCAGCGGAAAATCCATATCCCGCTTCTGCCGCACGACATTACGACTTTAGAAGAGCTGGATGCGTTCAGTGAGCATTATCAATTGTAGAAGCATATTAAAACAGCGGATCCCTTCATAATAAGAGGGATCCGCTGTTTTCTTTATTTCTTATGCTTCAACCCTTCAAAAAATTCATCATAATCACTGTTACCCGCATCGTTTATGATAATCATATTGTTGTTTGCTCTTGACAGGCCGGTGTAGACGAGGCGGTGTCTGACTGTGTCAGTGACACCTTCTGCCCACTTATCAGTCAATACCAGAATGACATTTCTAGTCTCCCAACCTTTAAAACTGTGTATCGTAGAGAATTTGACAGGTCCACTGTTTCTGTAAAACCGCATTTTTGCTGCACGTTTGCCTACCTCACCTGTACTGCTTTCCACACCGACATCGGCCTTCGGTCTGAAAGTTGTCGCATTTTCTCTGAACGCTTTATACTTGGAACTGTTCAGCCTTAGCTGCACTTCCACATCTGAAATGAGTGATTCGCTGTTTGACAGTACACATATATCATTGACGGACTCCCCCTGCTCAGTTAAAAACTTTACGTATGAAGCCACTTTCTCACAAACGTTATCCAAAGAAAAGTCATCAATCGCCGTATATTTCATGCGGCCGGGTTCGGATAACTCAAGTTCCGGCTGCTCTATGAAATCTTCATCGAAGAAATGTTTTGAAAATCTGTTGAGAAGTTTATTGATGCCCTGGTTTTTATTTCTGAAATCCTTGTTCAGTACGTTCCATCTGCCCCTGACCGGTGTAATCGGCAGATTTTTTGAGTGATTGGTGTCATCTTCTTCCATCCCGGTTTCACGATCGTAAATATTTTGGTTCTCATCCGCAAAAATAACGAATTCACTGTTATCATATTTCAAATAATCTTTCTTCAGACTGTTGAACCACTCTTTTTCAAAGTCCTGTCCTTCATCGATGAAAATAGCGCCATATCTTCGGTCTTCCTTCGGATTGCCCTGATTGTATGTACCCTCTGAATTTCCACTCCAATGATATAACGAATGATAATTGAAAATATCCACGCCTTCTGCAGTCAGATTGCCCCTTCCCCGGACTGCCAGTTCGGACCTGACCTTATCATGCAGATAATTCGTCATCGTGATATTATAACAGACGACCAGCACCGGTTCTTCCAAACGGATGACCGCATCAGCAACCCTTTTGGCAAGCAGCGTCGTTTTCGCGGAACCCGCCTTTCCTCTGATTTTTTGCTGCTGCTGGCGGCTTTTTGCGAGGGACGCATATTTAGTGGTTTGAAAATCAGGCTGTGCAAGATTCCTGCCATTCTCACCCGGATTAATCAGTGCTCTTAAGTCGGCTGTATCACACTCGTCTAACTGGTAACTTTTATACCTGGTCTCTTCAAACAGCATGTCCAATTTTTCCGACTTCGCCTTGAAGTCGGAAGACAGTAAAATTGTCGAATACTTGAATTGATGATATTCATTCGTATGTGCTTCAAATTCTCTTAAATGATTTTCTTTGAAGTTCTTGAAATAAGCGGCAGTTTTTACAATTTTGTTGAATTTGATTTTATTGTTGTCCTCCGCAGCTTCACTGAGATTACTGTTTGCGTAATCCATCAGATTAAATTTATAATCTTCCAGAATTTTAAATGGCGATGTAATATTTGCATTCCCACGATTTTTTACTTTCCAATAATCTTTTTTGTCATTGAAACTGATATCATACGCTTCAAAACTATAATCCTTCACTTCTATGATCCATACGCTCCTGTTCGGTTCAAGCACCATGATGTCCGGTTTACTGAAAAACAAGTTGGGCTGGGTATAAATTTCAAAATCACGTTCAGGATGACTCTCTTTCAAATAAACTTCAAGATGCTTCAGACATTCCTTCTCACCCGCGGTCAGAGGAACGCGGAAATTTTCGATTTCTTCGAATGAAGGTGTAATTTTTATCGTCATGTTGTTTCACTCCATTAAGTTTTAAGATTATTGAAAATTTTGACCTTTAAATATAGACTAGCATATATTTATAAAGTTAGTATGAATTTTTTATAAAATAAAAGAACTCCGCGCCGCAAGCCCGGCAAAAGAGTTCCCGTTGCAAACCTTATCCTGTGTCCACTACTCCAGCGACGCCAGTATTTCCCTAATCTGTCTTCTCGCTTTCGCACCTTCAAGTATCGGGTACTGCGGAAAGACGTGGTTCATCATCGGATATTCGTAGTATTCATTTTCCACACCGGCAGCGTCAAGCATCCCTGCAAATTTCCGGGCATCCGGCAGACAGATTTCCCTTTCGCCGACGAACATGTAAAATTTCGGCAGTCCCGTCAGTTCACCGTATATCGGCGACACCTTATAATAATCGAGCGCTGTGTTCCCAGCCCAAATGCGGCCGATGATCTTTAAATTATCCGGCTTCAGCATCGGATCCATCTTTGTGTATTTTTCCATATCCGGATGGCTCAGACTGACGTCGAGCCACGGTGAAATGACAATGAGCCCTTTCGGCTTCGGCAGTTCAGTCGTCGCGAGCCACTGTGAAAAGCCGATCGCCAGCCCGCCGCCTGCAGAATCCCCAAAGATGACTATTTCTTCAGAACATTCTTCCATCAGATTTCTGTACAGTGCTTCCACTGAATCATACGCTTTATCATAAGAATGCTCCGGCGTCTTCGGATAGATCGGCACGATGAACTCCTGCCCTGTATCCTGCACCATCTTGTCGATGAACAGCCAGTGGAACGGGGATGGCTGATGTATATAACCGCCGCCGTGCAAATACAGCACACGCCTTCTGCTTTCTTTGTCCCTTGGAATGATTCTGTACACTTTCATCCCTGCATCATAGTAGTGTTCAACTTTCGACCGCATGAGGTTTTCACGGATCTTATGCTCTTTCCTGTTTTCCTTGAAATTCCTGGCAAGCATCTTTGCGTCCACCTCTTCCAAATCGAAGTTGACGATTCTGATCAGGTCTTCTGCAACCTTGCTGCCGATACTCCGTTTTTCCACAAACCTCGCACGTCCCGCATAAACGAGTGCACCCGCACCGGCCAGAAGCAGAGAAGTTTTAACTGTGTGTTTCATCCAATCATTCCTTTCAATTCGTAACATCCATATGAAAATACTGAGACATGATCAATACTTTTTATAAATGGAACCGTCTGCCAAGCTGCGTCATAAACGTCCGGTTCGCAAATACTACAAGGAGCGCAAATATCGTCACTGCGAAAGACCCTGCTGTCACACTCGGCCAGAGCACCTTTGCGACGCCCGTAATATAAAATATGAGCGGCACGAATCCCATCGCAAGCATCATCATAAGAAAACTGAAATACCCCGTCCAGTTCAGCCGGACTCTGAGGATACTGATGGACAACAGCAATATGCCTGCAATGATCAGAAACGGTACGACATAGTCCACCGACCACTGGAGATTGCCGGACATGAAATCGATGACCAGTAAAAGTATTGTCAAACTGATGACCTGTGCTGTAATCTTACCGCCGATATGGGACGCCGAAAGTATCGTGTGACTGAGTGACACAAGTATATAAAATACTGCCACCGCAACATAGAACACCCATAGAAACTGCGGGATGACGATGAGGTTGATCGCAAAACAGATGAGCACCGCAAGTGAGCCGAGCAGTATCGCAAGTCTTGAAATGCGCGTCCGTATTTTCTGTTCTTTAATATCATATTCCGGATACCATACCGTCATTTTGGACGCTTCCGCTTCGGCCAGTTTCGTGCGGCACAACGGGCATCTGCTCTGACTCGTCGTAATATCACAATCCGGGCACCAGTTCATTCATCCTCACCCCATTCGTTCGAGTACACTGTAATATCCAATTCCGTCATATTTCTCAGCCGTCTGAAAAACTCCTGGATGATTTCATTCTCTTCAATTGACCGCGCAAAAGTAATCGTCAGTTTATCATTCACCGTACCGAGCCCGCAGTTGATCGGACTCTTCCTTGTCGGATATAAAATGACTTCCAGCCGGTCCACATGCGGTTTCATCGATTCCGGCAGTTTCGTATTGCCGAGGTTCGACAAGGTCATCGTCTTCGCCCGTTCACCGATCTGATTGAACCCGAACTTCATTACAGGATATTTAATAAAGACCGGTACACCTCTGATCCATAAACTTTTCTGCAGGGAGACAAAACGGTTGATGCCCGTCTGCAATGTATCCTTATCCGTCTTCTTAATCAGCTGTCCGGTAACGTCTGCGATAATATCCTCAAGATGCATATAGCTGTCCATCTGCACCCCGATGTTCGCAACCGCGAAGAAATTTCGCAGTGTCGTCGATGGAAACTGTTTACGCAGACTGATCGGGAGGGCAATCGACACCTGGCCGTCGGTCAGATCTTTCGTCATTTTTTCATCGTGGACGACCTGAATGAGCAGGCTCGTCAGAAAGCCGGTCAATGTCGTCCCCTGGTTTTTGGAAAACTGATTGAGCTTCCCGGCATCGATCACACCGTGAATCACATTGATGCCCGGCGGCTCAAACGGCGTGCCCTGAATCTGATACGCCTTCCCCGGGCGCTTCCCAGGACGCGTCACCGCGTGCGACGTCGCATGTTTCTCAAAGCTGTCCGCCACCTCTTCAGGCTTCGGCGCCACGTCCGGTCTCAGCACAAGACCTTCGGTGTCCACCGTTTCACCTTTCTCCTTCAAGTACTGATAGATCAATGTTTTCAGAAATTCCACCGCACCGCCGCCGTCCGTCAGTGAATGGAATATTTCGACCGATATCCGTTTTTCAAAATAAAGGACACGTATCAGGTAAGCATTGTTTTCCTTCCTGTCGATCGGTGTACATGGATGATCTTTCTCGGGCTTGACGATCAGCTGCTCGTCATTATGTTCCATGAAATCCCAGAACAGCCCTTTACGCACCCGGACCGTCAGTGCCGGGAAACGCACCGCGACGATATCCAGTGCATCCTGAAGAAATTTCGGATCGATCACTTCATTCAATATCATCGACACTCTGAACACCGATGAATTCGTCGCATCCGACACCGCGTGAAATATCTTTCCTGTATTATCAATTCTGTACCACTGATCCATCCATACACCTCCCGGGGACATGTTCTAATCAATCTCTTCCATTCAATTTTACCATGCTCAAACCATTTAAAGTAACTATGTGAGACAACCCGCGCAAACAAAAAGCGGCCATCATTCACCAGGAGGTGCGATGGCCGGCAGAAACGGTTTTTATTTTACTGATCAGGATCTTGATCTGCGTTTTTTCGTGTAGCCATTTTTGCCGAGTGTCCCGAGCTGATAGTTGTAATGGGCGTTGAAATCTTCGATGCTCAAATTGTTTTCCTTCAAAATATTATAGGTGATGTGGCCGGCCATCCTGGCATCGGCCAGTGCGTTATGATGGTTGTCGGTCTTCACATTGAAGTAATCCGCCATATGGACAAGCTTATGGGACGGGAATTTGTATAAGGATTTTGAAAGTCTGTATGAGCATATATAATTGAGCGGCGGAATCTCCAGCCTGTACTTATTATATGCATCCTGGATGCCGTACATATCGAACTGGGAAAAATGCGCCACCATGATGTCTTCACCGATGAACGCCTCAAGTTCCCGCTTCAGTTCCGGAAACGTCGGCTGTCCAAAAACATCCGCTTCAGTGATGCCGTGTATATCTATATTCATATAAGAGAAGTCATCCACTTCCGGATCGATCAGCGAATAAAATTCATCGATGATTCTGCCTGCTTCAAACTTGACCATGCCGATGGAACAGATTGAACTTCTTTCTCTGTTGGCTGTTTCTATATCGAGTGCCACGTATTTCATCATTGTGCCTCCTGTCATAATTTCTTATTATAACTTCTGAGAGGCAATTACACAAAATACAGGATTACAATGAGTGCGTAGCCGGTGAACCACAGACAAATACCATACAGCACGTTATGCTTCGGCATTGTAAATATGCTCTTATTCGCAAGGCTCGACATCAGCAGATTGATGCCTGTGAATGGTGACAGATTGACCGTGACTGCCCAGTTTAAGAGCAGCCCGATCGCCATATAATAATGTTCGCTCACATCCATATCCATGCTGAGGACGGCGAGCGCGGCGACAGTGATCGTAATGATCGGATGCACGCTGAAAAATGACAGTCCGATGATGAGTACCGCAAAGATCGGAATGAGCAGCAATACATGATTGACCCCTGCCGCCTCCAGCATGTTGATCAGAAACGAATCGAACCCGATGACAAGGAGCGACGTTCCGAATACACCGGCACTGATAAAGACCAGCAGTTCGTTACCCATCTTTGGAATACGCTCCTGAGTATAGCTCTTCAAACCTTTCACGACCTTTTCCACACCGCCGATCGCGACACTCCATACGATAAACAGCATGATTGCGACAATCGGGATGATGTTGACAATCGCAAAACCGCTGAACATATCGAGTATGATGATCAGTCCCGTCATGAAAAGCATAATCACACCCAGCTCAGCAATCCGTCGCCTGCTGTAGTACACGGGCGGCGATTCCGGCATTTCACGATATTTCTTGTCATTGAATAAAAACCATTCGCCGAGAAGACTGACAACCGACAGCGTCACACCGAATGCTGCGACCGAAAGCCACCGGACTTCAAAATACGATAATATGACCGCTATGGAAATGAAGTACGGCGACCAGGCAAAAGCGAGTGCAAACCCGCGGTTCAGCGCGGCCATGCGCATCACTTTATGGTCTTTGAACTGATCGGTATCCGTCAGATAATACAGTATCGGCAGCGTGCCCACATTCAGTACTGAACCGATGGAAAACGTCCCGAGTTTCAGAGCATTATAAGACTGCTTTGTATTATTAAAGGATGATTTCAAAAGACCGGTGATATCTTTCAAATACCTCGGTGAAGTGATCGGTATCGCAAGAAGCGGCACGAAGATGAATATCATCAGCACTGCGGTATTCATGAGCAGCCCTTCTATGACATCACCCAGCGAGCCGCCGATGATATAGAAAATCACCGCAGTCACATTCAGTATGATGACCACTGTGAGCGGCACCCTGCTCAAGTAAGGCAGATAACTGATGAGCGCCAGTGCGGTGAACAATGCAATCGCGACTTCCATCCCCGGAATTTCCACGAACAGGGACGCGAGGAACATGAACCCCATGCCAAGGACGAAAAACGGCCTGAAGAATTTTAATTTCATATTTATCTTCCTTACAGATGTTTTGATTTCATGATAGCGCATTTGAAGCGGTCGGGACAGTGAATAGTTTAGAATATTTCGCATTATGAAAATTCTCTGTCAAAGCACATTGATTTGTCCTATAATTAATAAATATATTGTTAGATAATTTCCAATACACTTTTATCGTGAAAGCGGGTTTTACATTGAATATCCTACATAACCAGACCATATTGAGGAATTTCTATTACATATATGCTGCATTGTTCATTCTTTTTCTCATTTACTTTTTCAGCGGTATCGGCGCACTCGGCGTGTTCGTCAATTATCTGGCAATCGGTGTGCTCATCATTTCATGGATTTTCAGTTCAAGACTGTTCAAAATGATTGGCGGGCTGTTCTTTACTGTCGGAGCCATATTTACGCTCACTTCCGGCGAAGGCATCGGGACCATCATCAGTAACTCGACAAGCAACCTGCCCCTATTGATGTTTTTCAGCCTGCTGCCGTGGATCGGAACGGTCGTTAAAGTCGGGGGGCTCGATGAAAGCATTACGGACATGATTCAGGACCGGGCAAGCAGAGTCGATAAAATATACGGCAGCAGTGTCTTCACCACTTACTTCCTTGGCATATTTCTCAATATATCCGCCATCTACATCATCCAGCGGGTATTGGGCGAACTGTTCCAAAAAGCGGATATTTCCTTGAAGAATGAATTCATCATCAAGTCCACGCTCAGAGCGTTTGCGCTCGCCGTCATATGGAGCCCGCTCGAAGTCATCGTCGGACTGACTGTCGACTCGACAGGCGTGTCGTATTTCACCCTGCTCCCCTGGCTGCTGCTCACATCAGTTCTTGTCGGCCTCATTGAAGTATTTTTAACAAGACGCGAATTCAACGGCATCACAATCAATGCAGAATTTGATGAAATAAACAGCTCTGCGCTGAAAAAATCCATCATCAAAATGATAATACTGCTGATCAGTTTTCTTTCAGTCGTCATGTTCTTCAATATGAACTCAGAACTCGGTTTCGTTCTGACAGTCGCACTGATCATTGTGCCGTTCTCATTCGTTGCGGCCTTCGTCATGAAGCGGCTTCCGATTTTTCTTAAAACAGGCTGGAGCACATGGAAAAACCATAACAACAACATGCAGAACTTCTCAGTACTGTTTTTGTCTCTCGGTATATTCTCGGGCGGATTCAACAGCAGTTTCGCACCAGTCCTCATGCAGGAAGTCTTCGGCTATGTCGATTCGTTCCTCATACTGATACTGCTTCTGATCATGGGGCTCATATATGGACTCGCCATGGTCGGTGTCCATCCCGTCGCAACGCTTGCAATACTGTCGGAAGTTCTGGTCCCTGTCCTGACCGCTGAAAATGCACTGTCGATCGGCATCGTCATGGTCGTCTGCGGCATGGGTATATCTGCTGCCGCGCCTTACGGCGTCAATGCGACCATGACCGCACAGAGCATGCAGATCAATCCTTACAAAATCACCAGGATGAATATTGGATTCTCGCTCAGAATGGGTCTGACCGGTATTTTGATTGCGATCATAGCATTGTTCATATAAAAAGAGGAATCCATAGATTCCTCTTTTTTGATGCTTATATATAACCCCTCAGTTCAAATTCTCCCCTATTTAAACTTATATATCTGCCTGGTAGATCGTTTCTCCCTCTTTAATCGTTTCCAGAACTTTAATGTCTTTGATGTCGCTCTTATCGACTTTCAAAGGATTGTCATCCAAAATGACAAGATCGGCAAGTTTGCCCTCTTTGATGCTGCCTTTTCTGTCCTCTTCAAAGTATGCGTATGCGGCGTTGATGGTCACCGCCTTCAGTGCATCGTAGACGGATACTCTCTCCTCCGGTCCGATATGAACACCGTTCCTTGTGATTCTGTTGACTGCACTCCATATCGTATGGAGCATATCCGGATCGACAATCGGTGAGTCCTGGTGGAAGTTCACCATCAGGTCACGGTCGAATGCCGATTTTGACGGACTGATCCTGTTGCCGCGTTCTTCCCCGAAGTTTTTCAAATGCACGTCACCCCAGAAATATGCGTGCGGCACAAATATTGAAGGAATCATTTCCAGATCTTTCATCTTATCCAGCTGATCATTCCGTACCGTCTGGCAGTGGATCATCACCGGCCGCAGTTTGTTCTTATTCGGATTGTCCGAGTCTTCTAGTGCAGCTTTGTAGTTCCGTATCAGCTGATCGCTCGCTGCATCCCCGTTACAATGGGTCAACAGCTGCACATCCGCTTTGATGGCGGCATCCACATACCCCTTAACTTCTTCATCTTCATAAATCGGATAGCCGCGGTAATCCTCTTCGCCTTCATACGGTTCTGTCATCCAGGCCGTTTTCCCTTGAGGTGAGCCGTCCAAAAACATTTTGTAGCCGCCGATTTTAATTCTGTTATGATATTTCTCTACGAATTTCCTGTTATTTTCAAGATCCTCCGGATTTTCTGCAACAAGCGGATACATGACCACATCGACTTTGAACTTATCCGAAAATGACTTGAACAACTCTATGGTCTCTCCTGAAGTGGCACCATCCTGTACAGTTGTAATACCGTTTTTAATATACTCATGCTGGCCGATATCAAGCACCTTCTCGGGGTCTTTATGCGCCCCCTGGAATACATTACGCTTCAGACTCATGAAAGGCGTTTCCTCCAGATAGCCGTTCGGTTCCCTGGAACCTTCCACTCTTCCAATGAGGCCGCCAGCCTCATCTGGTGTATTTTCATCAATAACTGCGAGTTTCAATGTGTAATCATTTACAGAACCGAGATGCCCGGAAGCGTGGCTGATCATAATCGGATGCTCAGTGGATACTTCATTCAACACATCTTTTAAAGGATGTGTCTGTTCTTCCATGAAGTTATGGTCATATCCGAAACCGACCACCTTCTCGCCTTTTTCTACTTCATTCTCTTTTATATATGAAATGAGTTTTTCCTGTATATCTGCAAAGCTCCGGCATTCCTTCAGGTCCGCAAGAAGTGACGTCGGTCCCATCATCGCCAGATGGCTGTGCGGGTCGATGAATGATGGCATTAATACTTTGCTGTTCAAATCGATCTTTTCGATTGAATCGTCATTCATATATGAATCGACCGCATCATCACTTACCACTTCTTTAATCAAACCATCTTCGACCAGCACCGCTTCTAGTGATAATGTCTCATCTTCCATAGTGATGATGTCACCGTTATAAAATAATTTCTTCATTGAATAATACTCCTTTAACTGTTCTGATGTGCACTTTCAAAGCTTTCCAATTCTCCTGTTTTATCTTCTTTTAAGTCATAAGTCTTCCGACCCCACACCTTGAATACTTTCATCACTATCAAATAGCCTGGTATCGGTGCAAGAAGCAGAAGCAGACCCATCGTCGTTGACAGTACGCCTGAAGCCATCAGCATAATGGTTGCGAAAGTCACGTTTGAAATCATCATCGGGATATTCATTAAACCGAGCTCCACTGAAGTTGAAGTTTTCAATGACGGATCCACGATTCTGACGAGTGCGATACCGCTTGGAACCGTACCTGTTGATGTCCCGTAAATCCCCAAAGTCCGTTCATAGTCATTCTTGCCGCCGTAACGTTGTCCGAAGTATATACAGACTGCAAGACTGATCAGCATGACGACTACGGATATCACGAGTATCGGCACAAACCAGTTGCCGATGACACTGAATGTCACACTCATAAATGAAGCGACAATCAAATAGTCTGTAGACCACCCTGTAATCTTGGACTGGAATTTATTATCCATGAAGTTTTCAATGCCTAATTTCCGCATCACATATTTAACAAGGTAGCCGGCAATCATACCGTAGATGAACAGCATGCCGCTGATTGTCGGTCCGATCGCAGGAATCATGGAAGCCAGTTCAGCAAGACCGATGGCGAGCAGGAAACAGATACCGATGATTGCAAAATGGAAACTCATCGTATCGATGTTGCCGCTGTACATCCTTTCATCACCTAAAGAATCTCTTTCCTCATCCTTAATGTAGTATCCGCGTTTAACCGGTTTGTCGATTTCCCTTGATTTCATGCTTTTGGCGAGCCCTTTTCTAATACCGTATCTTGCGAGCGGTACACCGATAAGGAAACAGAGTACGAAGCCCAGTGCAGAAAAAGTCACTCCGACCGTCGCTGCATCCATAATGGCGTACTCGTTTTCCATAATTGCACCGTAAGTTGCAGCCTGTCCCGGCCCCTGCGTAAATGCAAAAGGGATAAGCAGACCATATACTGCATCCATCCCAAAAAATCTGCCGATCAATAAAAGAATTAATACGGCAACGACCGGAGACAGTGCGTAAAGTATATTCCATGTGAACCCCATTCCGAGAGAGCCTTTGGCAACATCTTTACCGCTGGAAGCCGTGGCCTTGGATTTAGGATTACTCGTCAGCCCGATGGATATGAATGTCACCGTAAATAACAGAGTGACGATTTCAATATACATTTCAGAATCAATTGCCGTAATCAGCCCACTGTTCATTACAAAAAATCCAACTATACCTGCAATGACACTAGTCGGTACAAGCATGCGTTTGATAAACCCGACCTTTGTCCGGATAATCAATCCAACACATAACATTGCACTTGCAAGCCCGAACGCTATCATAAAACTCATGCAACCACTTCTCCCATCTTTTACATCTATGAAAAGATTATATATTCTCAAAATTCAAGTACCTGTCCATATTAATGAGAACTACATATAAATGGCAACATGGTCAGAACGTCCGTACCAGTTAAAATATGAAATAAAAAAATCACCTCCGCCTGAATGACAGAGGTGAATCATCGTCTATATTAAATTTCTACTTCTTCCTGAACAGCTTTATATTGAAAGAATACATATCCGCTCTGTAGGCAGCACGTTCGTATTCAACAAAGTGACCGTTCAGGTCCATCAGCTTCCTCTCGGCGATGAGCATGCTTGTTGTCGGCGATACTTTTAAAAGCTTCGAGTCGTCTTTCTTCACCTGACCGGACTTGATTGTCTGTTCCGCTTCTATCGACATGATGCCGAGTTCCTGCTCCAGCAGGTCATATAATGATACTTTGTTCAGATCATACTGTTTGATCTTCTCACCGAGCTCGACGGGATAATAGTTATTCTCTACCCCGATCGGGATATTATCCGCATAACGCACACGTTTGATATGAACGGCTTCTTTAATACCCGTTATTTTCTGAAGATAGACCGGCAAAGTCAACACTTGCGTCTTGATCAGCTTCGCACCGGGCGCCATACCCATATTCTCAATCGTCTCCGTGGTACTGCTCAAGCTGCCCAGCCAGTCATTGATCGGCGTCTCTGCCGTAAAACTGTGCTGACAGTGTTTACAGAGATACCGTTGCTTCGCCAGCTTTAAAAAAGCTGGCAGTCCGGAGAGATGCGGCAGTGTGATGCGCGACGTGCGCGTGCCATTTTTAACAATACTAAAATCGGCATTGATACAGCCACATGCCGGGCAATGGGTCGGATCGTACGTCAGCTTGGCGGTAATGAACAGAGACTTAATCCCCTTGTGCTTGATTTCTTTCACTGATGTATTCGTAAAATCGATATTATCCTCTTTCATTTGGAGTAAAGATAGTATAAAATGCTTCATAGGCGTAAATGTTTCCTTTCTGTGAGTTGTGGTGACTTCA
>NZ_JCANUC010000023.1:0-32458 GCF_059568765.1 Lacicoccus kunmingensis DSM 17847
ATATTTACTTTGCCGACCCGGGCACGCCTTCCCAAAGAGGATTGAATGAACATTCCAATGGACTGCTTCGGAAAGACGGCCTGCCCAAGCATATGGATTTCAACACAGTGGATCAGAGGATGGTTGCTTCAGTAGCCTCCAAGAGAAACCACATACCCAGAAAGTCTTTGAACTACCAGACACCGCTGGAAGCATTTATGAGTTACATGGATGTAGGCAGGCTGTCTAGCTTATTTTGACAAACGAAGTGACATAAAAAAACTCCTAAGTTGACAGATAAAAAACATCTGACAACTTAGGAGACTTCAGATCATCAGCTTTTCCTATTCCAATGCCATATATTCCCTGTACATCGTTTCGTAATTGATTGCGCCTCTCACCATGTACTGTGTCACACCTTCAGAATCGATCATGTATGTCGTCGGATAGGCAGACAGCTGATAACTGTCCTCCACCGCTCCCTCTGCGTCCAGCAGCACAGGCATCGTCAGGCCAAGTTCATCGACAAAACCGGAAACACCTTCAATATTGTTTTCAGAATGGGTCAGATTCACCGCTAAAATGGCAGCATCCACTTCGTTATACAGCTTTTCAAAGTCAGGCATCTCAGCCCGGCAAGGCGGACACCATGTCGCCCAGAAATTGATGATGACCGGCTCACCTCTGAAATCTGACAACTTCACGGTCTCACCTTCAAGTGTTGCCACTTCAAAGTCAGGTGCCGTCTGCCCCGTTCCCAGTCCCGTATCTTCCTGACCGTCATCATTATCCGATGAACCGAAAAACTCATAGAACGACCAGCCAAGCATACCCACAACCACCGCAATAATGATATATTTTTTCATCGCCCAACTTCCTTCTTATCATTTTCTCCGGACTTACCGTATGCGCTTATAATCATCACTATCGTACCTGCTGCAAGAAACGCGGCAAACCACGGCCGCATTGTGTAGTCAAAAACTGTTACCGTGCCGTAAACAGCGGATAAAACGACAATGCCCGCACTCCATAACAGTACAGCGGTAATGAGCAGACTCCTCTTTTCAATCCGGCTGTAAAGCATATAGAACACCAGAAATATAACAGCAAGCATCAAAAAGTAAACGAACGCGTATGTATCATCGTAAATGACAAAATGTATGAACTCGTACATCATCGATGATGTTAAAAATAAAGTGATCATACCATCTGAAAACTCTTTTAAATCCAACTTACCTTTTAAACTTTTATAAATGATGACACCAGCAGTTAGCACAACTGCCAAATAAAACACCCTGGAGTCGCTTGGATACGCGAGCACCACCAAAGGATCCTCCAGGAAAATATCAAGATTCAATAAGATCTTTATTAAGTATATAAAAATAATCAGGTTGATGAACTGAGACAGCAGTGCCTCCAGTGTTTTCTTCTGCTCACTTTTAACAGCATCATTGATCAAAATATAAAAGACACTGCCGAATGTTGCGCTTACACCCAGAATGACGGCTGAAATCAATGTTTCGGTAATAACCATGGCAGTACCCTCTCAGATTCAAATTTAACTTACTCTGTATATTAGCTGTATCCGGCCATTAATAAAAGCCCTCCGTTTCAGAAGGGCTTAATACTTATCAATCCTGGTCCTGCTTCTTGATAAACAGCTTTTTATTGCCGGGGTTTTTATACCTCGGCTTTTCCCTGCTCAACGAGATGAAGAGCGACCAGATCATCAGTATGATGACGATTGAGAATGGCAGTGCTGCGACAATCAGCATATTTTGTATGGACTGCACACCGCCTGTGTAGATCATGATGATTGCGAATGCCGATAAAATGACACCCCAGCTGATTTTGACAAAGCTCGCCGGATTGATACTGCCTTTTGTCGACAGCATTCCCAGCACGAACGTTGCCGAATCCGCCGATGTCACAAAGAATATGACAACAACCAGCACTGTAAATAAGCTCATGATGTAACCGAGCGGATATTGTTCCAGCATGGCAAAAGTCGCCGTTTCAGTCGCATATTCCGATATCGTTGCAATGCCGTTCAGTTCAAGATTGATCGCTGAAGCACCGAACACTGTAAAGAATATGAACATGACCACTGAAGGCACGATCAGCACACCGATGATGAATTCCTTGATTGTACGGCCGCGGGACACACGGGCAATGAAAATACCGACGAACGGTGCCCATGATACCCACCATGCCCAGTAAAATATCGTCCAGTCGGCAACCCAGCTCATCTGACTTTCGTCATTCATCGGGAGACGCATTCCCATTTCAAAGAAGTCAGTAATATAATTTCCGACCGAATTCGTAAATGAATTTAAGATATACAATGTCGGACCAATGATGAACAACGCGAGTAAAATGGCAAAGGCCAGGGACATGTTCAAATTACTCAACCGTTTGAGGCCTTTATCAATGCCTGACCATGCAGACCATGTGAAAAGTACGGTTGAACCTGCGATGATAGCAAATTGAACCGGGAAACTGGATGGAATATCAAAAAGATAGCCCAGCCCTTCATTAATCTGCATTGCACCGAATCCCAACGTCGCCGCAACACCGGTCACTGTCGCGATGACAGCTAAAATATCTATCATCTTACCGAAGAAACCCTGTGCCCATTTTTCACCGATCAGCGGTGTCAAAGTCGCACTGACAAGACCCGGATAGCCTTTATGGAAATTGAAGTAGGCAAATGTCAGAGCGACAATCGCATACACCGCCCATGCATGGATACCCCAATGGAAAAATGAGTACTGCAATGCTTCATCGACCGCAGCGGCAGAGCCCGGTTCTGATACCGGCGACGATGTGAAAGCATGGCTGATCGGTTCTGCCGTTGTCCAAAAGACAAGTCCGATTCCCATACCCGCACTGAATAACATCGCAAACCAGGAAGGCAGTGAGAACTCAGGGTCCTCATCCTCTTTGCCCAGCTTGATGCTTGAGTAACGGGAAAATAATAAGTAGACACAGATGGCCAATATTATCATGATCAATAATAAGTAGTACCAGCTGAAATATGTAGAAATGAATGCCGTAATATTTCCTGTAACCTGTTCGGTCTCTTCCGGCACGATGGCACCAAATGCTACAAAGATCACACAGATTGAAAGTGCAACCCAGAATACCGTGGAAACTGATTTGAGTTTCATGAAATTGCTCCTCTATTCACTTTTTAATAATCCCGATAAATTGCTCACGGATTAATTTACAGTTTTATACTATAGACTAACCCGGACGCTTTCTCAAGGTTATCCGGAAGACTTAAGGGTAAAAAGTGGCCGATCTTTATTGTTTATAATCATCTTACATTTTTCTTTAATATTCACTCGTCTTTGACAACAAGTCCCATCAGCGATGCCATCTGGACCGCCTGCATGCTGGAAACGATGCAGCCTGCGAGACCCTCCCTTTTAATGCTCAGCGCTTCAAAATATGAAGTGCTGATATCCACGCCGGACAGGGAAGTATCGATAAACCTCGATTCACTCAGATCACATTTTTCAAATTCAATATTTTTAAATTTAACATGGAAAAAGTCTGCCGTGACGAACCGGGTGTCTTCAAAAAGTACATTTTCAAGCTTTGACTCATGGAATCCGGAGAAGTTTAACAGTGATTCCCCGAATTTGATATGTTTCATGATGGATTCATCAAAGTTTACACCCGTCATTTTACAGTTGATGAACGCCACACGGTGCATCGATGCTTTGTTAAAGGTGGTGTTTGAAAAGTCACAGTTGATAAAGCGTGTGTCCGTCAAATCCGCCCCGTCAAACTCATTATCCGATAAATTGCTCTCTCTGATGACCGAACCGTACGAGATGAGCCTTCTCAATTCCCCATCATTGAAACGTTCATCGATGATTTCAACACCGTCAAAAATCTGATCTTCGTCTTCCTGTACACACTCATATGTCGCACTTTTTGGTTCAAGTACTATTTTCGGCTGTTTGATGTTCATATCCGTCCCTCCTGATTATTAAATGATTCTACCCCATTTCATCTTAATGTTATAATTATACCAACTCTATTAAGGTAGATGTCTATGAATAATGATGAATTGATTGAAGCGGAAAAGATTTGCGGCCGCGCTTTGGAAAAAGTTGAAGCGGCACTGACCCATTTAAAGTCTGCAAAGCGCTGGGGCACTTTCGACCTATGGGGCGGCGGGTTTCTGACCAGCTATTTTAAAACAAAAAAGATTGAGAAGGCAGAGGTAGAAATCGGACTGTTGCATGAGGCACTCAGAAAACTGAATGATTCTTCAGAAGAAGTCAGGTATGCGCTCGATGGCTTTGAAACATTGACAAACCTGCAGAAAACTTTAGATATCGGTCTCGATGATATTTATACAAACTGGAAAAACCAGGCGCAGGTTAAACGCAATATTTCTTTGTTGGAAGCGCTTCATGGCAATCTGATCGACCTTGAAAAAGATTTAAGTTCAAAACACGTATAATAAAAACCCTCACTCCAGAGGGTTTTTATCATTTCTTGAACTGTTTGGGCTTTTCAACTTTCATGCTTAAAATCTCACCGCAGTCCGTACATACATCGGCAATCATTGCACTGCCGAACGACAACAGCTTATGTTTCGGCCGCATTGCCGCATAACCGCTCAACTTCCCTTGTTCTATCTCCTTGCTTCCGCATTCCGGACACTCTTTTTCTTCCATCCTTCTCCTCCTAATCATTATTCAACGCTGTATCAAAAGCTTTCTTCGTCTCTTCATCAAATAAAACCCATGTCACCAGGTCAAAGGCTTCAGGATTTTTTTCAGTCATCTCTTTTACTGTATTGACCGCGATCGATGCCGCTTTATCGACCGGAAAATGATAAACACCTGTAGAAATCGACGGGAAGGCAATTTTCCTGATATCGTTATCCTTCGCCACTTCCATAGATCTCCGGTAACAACTCGCAAGCAGTTCTTCTTCATTATTACCCCCGCCGTTCCATACCGGACCGACTGTATGAATGACGTGCTCCACCGGTAAGTTGTAGCCGCCGGATATTTTCGCATCTCCCGTCTCACAGCCCCCGAGTTTCCGTGTTTCTGTCAGCAGTTCCGGACCTGCAGCTCTGTGGATCGCACCGTCCACACCGCCGCCGCCCATGAGACTTTTATTCGCCGCATTGACAATCGCGTCAACATTGTTAACTTTTGTTATGTCTCCAAGTTCTGTCTGAAGCATTTTATCACTCCTTTAATACTGCTATACCCTGAAAATTTAATCGATAAAGTACATTTACAGAATCTGTTTATAAATGACTGAAAACGTCTATAGTACAATAGAACAAATAATACACGAGGTGAATATCTTTATGACAAAAGTTGCAGTTGTTGTCGGCAGTTTACGTAAAGATTCCTATTCCAGAAAGCTCGCAAAAAACATGGCATCCCTTCTGCCGGATGGTTTTGAACCTGAATTTGTCGAGATTGGAAATCTTCAGCTGTATAACGAAGAATATGACGGCAATGAACCGAAGGAATATATCGATTTCCGTAATCAGATCAAAGGCATGGACGCAGTCATGTTCGTCACTCCGGAATATAACCGTTCCGTACCCGGCGTACTGAAAAACGCCATCGATATCGCATCCAGACCGTACGGTGAAAGTGTCTGGGACGGCAAGCCCGCAATGGTTGCCAGCCAGTCCATCAGTAATCTGAGCGGCTTCGGTGCAAACCATCACCTCCGCCAGTCCCTTGTTTTCCTCAATATGCCGGTGCTCCAGCAGCCTGAAGTGTATATCGCAAACAGCACAGAGCTTTTTGATGATGATGACAATGTGAAGTCAGGAGATACTGTAGAATTTCTGCAGTCGGCAGTGGATGCATTTGTTGAACACGTTAAGAGATATGTATAACTTATAGAAACGGACGCCTCTGAAACAGTCATTCCAGAGGCGTCTTTTATTTTACTTAATGTTTTCTATCAAATCTTCAATAAAAAGCATATCATCGATCGGTTGTGTCCCTGCAGGTTTCGGACGGGCGGATGAAACCGCGACGACCACTTCTTCTTTCGGGTCGATATGAAGCACCTGTCCGTGGATGCCGAAAGCCTGGAACGCTTTATGTTCTTTTGATTTTTTCGTCCAGGCGGGCCACCACATGAGACCGTAATTCACAGTTCCCCCGTTATCCAAAGTCGTCGGTCGTCCAGCCTGCTCTGTCCACCACTCAGGCAGCACCTGCTTTCCGGCAGCCTTCCCACCGTCCAGAATGAACTGACCAAAACGTGCATAATCTCGTAACACAGCCGAGAAGCCGCTGCCGCCGATTTCATTGCCGCCGGGAGAATCCAGCCACCATGCGGCTTCACTTTCCATACCGTACGGTTCCCATACTTTCTCTGAAAAATACTCAGACAGACTTTTTCCTGTCGCGCCGATGACAATTTCACTCGCTACAGTCGTCTCTCCTGTCGAATAGTTATGAGTCTTTCCAGGGTCACCTGCCTGTGGCAGTTCCGACATCACTTTAAGCAACCCGCCCGGTTTTTGCGCAAGCTGGGCCTGTAGGAAATGACGACGGTCGGAGTCGGGATTGGTGTATGTCTCATCCCATTTCACACCCGAATTCATTCCGAGAATATGACGGACAGTCGTGTTTTCATAAGCACTGCCTTTCAACTCCGGTACGTATTTCACGGTCAGGTCCTCCATACTCTCTATGTAACCGTCCTGGATCGCGGCACCCACCAAAGTAGATGTGATTGATTTTGCCACAGACATCGACATCCAACGCGTGTCCGGACCGTTCCCCCTCAAATAATTTTCATACACCATCTCACCTTTTTTAAGCACAACAATACCCGTTACCGAATTCAAAGTCAGATAGTCATATAAGTCATAGTTCTGATCGGCAAGCTCTGTTGTTTCATCCTTAATCTGGGACTTAAACGGTCCTAAAGACAAGGATGATTTCTCAAATGGCCTGGGAGCGGAAGAAGCAGGGATTTGACGCGTCGGAAAAAGCCGTTCTATATTGCGGAATGTATTGATCGCAAGATCCGGCATCATGTTGCCATTGTAAATATTATTTATCGTGCCTATTTTCTCATTCTCATGTCTGTAAAAGCGCATTATGCATTCTCTCCATTTCAAAAATATATATATTTACATCTTCCCCTCCCTCCGTTTCTCAAACGGCAGTCACAAAATATTAACAGGCATACAACTATGCAAAACTCCTTTCTTAGCGTATAATTACAACAGTGAAATTTAGGAATCCACTTAGATTCAATACACTTTAAAGGAGCAATATAAGCTGTTCATGAAATTTTTATTTAACTTTTCGTTACTCACCATCTTAACGATTGTGGCAGTATCACTCACATTAGTCAGCATAAATACAGTATTGGCAAACCAATTCGTACAAGAGTCCACACAGATTGCTTCAACACAGATCTCTTCAGAATCATCTTCGAAAGAAAACACGGAAGAAAAGCCCCAACCAGATTCACTCCATCCAAAAGTCGCTGAAAATGCAGAGATTTTAAAAGAAAAAGCCGCTGAAAAAGATATTGCGATACAGATTACAGACGGTTTCCGCACCCATGAAGAACAGGATGCACTGTTTGCACAGGGCAGAACTGAACCCGGTAATATCGTGACCAACGCGGGAGGCGGAGAGTCCTATCATAACTACGGACTCGCGGTGGACTTCGCTGTAGAAAATAACGGTGAGGTAATGTGGGATACCTCTTATGACGGCAATGATAACGGCAAATCCGACTGGGAAGAAGTTGCAGAAATCGCCAAAGACCTCGGCTTCACATGGGGCGGCGACTGGGAAGACTTTGTCGACTATCCTCACCTCCAGATGGATTTCGACACTTCAATCAATGACTTACAAAAAGGCAATCATGACATTTATTAATATATAGATATAAGCTTCTCAGGCCGCATATAATCACGGCTGAGAAGCTTTTTATTCTTTCTCTGAATTTCAAACATAAACAACCTGTTATTATTCACTCAGTTATGTGTATGATATGGGGAGATATAAACTTTCAGGGAGGAATATTCATGGAAATACTCGCAAATGTGCTTTCAGGCCTGGTCGGCGGTGCGCTCGCACTGGTGGGCGTCTGGATGCAAAATAACAAGCAGGATAAAGATACACAGCAGGAACTGAAAAATAATATTGTCAGTTTGATTGATATACACCTTTATAAAATCGCCCAGACAAGAAATATCGAACTGAATAAATTTAAAGCCATGGCGAATAAGCAGGAAACTTCCGAGGCTTTTTATGATGTCAAAAATAATTTTGAAGAAATCGATGATCAGATTCAGGAACTGATGAGTTTAATCAGAATCTATTCAAAAAACTCAAATGAGTGTGTGCAGGATTTACTGAAGAGATTCCAACCGCTAAATCAGCAGCTAAACAAATTTACACGCGCCCACAGCATATATGTAAATAAGTTTGACGATAAAAAATTTGACCGTGAGAATTTAGCAAAGTCCAAGTATAAATTGGATACGGAGTTAAAAAACTACATAGATAAGATGAGAAATTTTTCAAATAACCATTTTGACCATCCAATCTTTGAGTACCCGCTTAAAGAATTGGAGTATTAATACAAATAAAACGCTCCAGACCGTGAATAATCCAAAGTCTGAAGCGTTTTTATTAGTTTATAGAGTTTTTAATCCGATTTCATGCCTGAATCTCATTTCTTCTTCAGACATTCTTCTCTCAAATTCTTCAAAAGTAAGTGCATCATGATGGACACCGATACCTACTTTTCTCACACTGATTTCATCATCTCTTTCATCAGAATCTTTAACCGTACCCTGCTTCAAAAACAGGTTCTCATTGGGCTCCTTCTTATTGTTGTAGCTCTTCGGATATATAAAGTAGCCCTGCTTTGAGTCAAAACGATACATATAAGCAACGAGCTGCAAATAGTCTCTCCCATGAATGCCACTGTATCGCTTATATTTCGCATCAGCGACGGTCCTGTCTACACTATTCCTGGAAATGAAATCCGGATAAATCAGTCCGATTGATTTTTCGAATAGATGCTGTCTTCCCTCCCCCGTCTTATTCTGAGGATGCAGATAAACATCTTTTATCAGCAGATTCACATATTCCTCAAATAACCAGGCACCATCAAATAATATCCCATATACTTTATTCTCAGTCGATTTCTTATACATACTCTCATTTGCTCTTAAAATTGCGAGACACAGCAGTTGTAATGTTCTGTACTCAAAATAATAGCCGTGCCTGACCGGCTTCTTTAAATTGTGCTGTATGATAGTTAATACGTTGAGCTTCCGGTAATTGAAAGAGTGCTCTTCTATTTGTTTAACGTTATTTCTCGTAACATCATCATGACTTAATACACCCCGGAAATCTTTTCTCATCTTAATGAATTCTATAGTATATCTGATCAAGTTTATCACTGGATTATCATAGCTGAATTCTCTTGTAGTATAAGCAGCCTTACCTGTAAAAGGAGAGTTTTCTTTTAAATGCCTTTTAAAGTCTATTTTCCCTTTTATATTGGAATCATTGTGGTGACGGTGCTGATATTCTTTTAACAGACCTTTTCTTAACGCCAGGTTTAAATACCTGGGAAATAAGAATATCAGAATATCGAGATAGCCTTTCTTCAGCTCCACATCTACATCTTTGTTAACTATATTGATATTCATTACTTTTTTTATCATATAGTAGAAAAAGTAGTTATTCTGCCTGTCAAACCTTGAACCTATGAACAGCTGCTCATTTTCATGACCGATAATCCCCATTATATTAGTCGTTTTCAGAACATTGGAGTTTGATTCCAAAATCATTTGTTCTGAAGATAAATCATCAGTCTCATCAAGTCTCGGCGGAAATAGAAAGAGGTCTTCAGATTGAAGTTCACTTAATTCTTTGTCAGCAATTTTTTCGATGAAGTTTTCAGAGATACTGACATCCTCAATAGCGATGTTCCTATTATTATCAGTCGTCCTCATGAAGCTCATCCTGAACGGTTTCTGATTGTCTTTTGCCATCATATGCTTTTTTTAGATTATCCAGTATTTCTTTTTCATCTAAGAAACCCCGGACATACTCTTCCAGCAGTGGCTCTAAATAATCTTCCCATAATAAGTCAAAATCATTATCCAGTTCTTTAAGCTTCAAGAAATAACTTGGGCCGATATGGTAGTGATCATTTAAATTTTCTGTGTCACTGATTTCTGCATTTAATCTTTTTAGATGAGGAATCGCTTCTTTACTGATATCCTGCCTTTTTAACATCTCAAGTTGACCTTCATCATCCGCTTTTATCTCTATAAATCTAAATCTGCGCCTCATTGCAAAATCAAAGTTTTCAACACTTCTGTCGATATCGTTCATAGTACCTATAATGTACACATTTTCAGGTATATATAACTTTTCATATTCATTTTCCAGCGATGAATATTGTGTTTTCACAGCACCTGATTTACCACGATATCCCGGGTCAACGGCGAAAAAGAGTTCCCCGAAAATCTTTGAAATTTCACCACGATTGATTTCATCGATTACGAAAACATGTGCTGCTCCTGTGTCAGTATCCCTGGGAGGTTCATAATTTTTTAGTCCATACTCTTCTTTTAGATGTTTAACAATTGCTTTTCTGTAATTATCCAATCCGCCTTTAGGAACCCCTGGTAATCCTCGGTAAACTTTATAACACTGGTCTTTGTTATAGTACATCGATGTATCTTTCTCTTTTACTCCTTCTACAGCTCGAACATACGGCTGCAGATTCATTCCTACGCCTGTAAGAGTTTTTAATTTATAAGCATTTTCCGGGTTCTTGATAGTCACCTCATTCACTTTTTCAAGAAATCTTTCCCATGCTTCGTCAAAATTATCAACACCCCCGTAGTGTTGAGAACGGATTGCGTGATTTAAAAACTTCTTAAATATTCCCGGGGTCAGTTCGAACCCCATTTGACTGCCTTCTAAATTCACTGGTTTGTATCCTTCAACAAAATCTGTGTAGTCATAGCTTGGGTGGAATTGAACAAACTCAAAACGCTCTTTTTCTTCATCAGTCAGATCGTTAAATGTTAAAGTTCTCCCATTACTTATAATTTCCGCTGCGATTTGTCGGGCCAAATAAGTTTTACCTGTTCCCGGTGCACCACGAAAAATTATATTTTTTGAAGACTTGAGTTTTTCAGTATATTTTGATTTAGGCATCATTTCAGCTCCATATTCTTCTCTTAGATATTCAAGATACTCTGAAGCAAATTTAGTTCGTTTAAAAGTACTGTACCCTGCATCTTGACTGCCTATCAAATTTGTGTTTTTTCGAATGATTCTTAATTCCTCTTTATACTTCTTGCCAATCTGATGAATGACATCATGAGCTGACTTGAATTCTTCTACTGATAATGAAAACAGATTATTCGGTAACTTGTTTAAGTCATCTATTTCCTCTTCATCCAGACTCTCAATGTTAAGCAACAAATCTTTAATAGGCATTACGTCTATTTTTTGTTTATAATTTTCATCATCAGTTGACCCACGCAACCAAAGCATTTTCGCATCAGCTGCTACCCAGCTTTCTGGTTTTTTATTGTTTGATAACTTATATCTGGAAATCCAGTCTTTAAACCCCTGTTCGTGATACTCAACCAGATCAGAAGATGTAATATTTCTATTCCTCCCCTTGATTAATTCGTCATATGTCAACATAAATTCATAAGGTGTCATCTCTTCATTTAATGTAAGTTGATATTGCACCTTCATTAATTCAGACTGTACATTCGCATATGTCTTAGCTTCTATATTCAATATACTTTTAACAGCTTTTACACCATAATCCCTCCCGATGAATTTTGTCCATTTATCAGGATATAATAATGAAATATACTTATTTAGAACAATTATCATAGATCTATTATTTATTCTGTCGAGTACAGCTGTGTAAATAGCTTGATAATCTTCTGAGGTTGAATTGTAATCCAGTGAATTGATTAAACCATCGGCTTCTTTCAATCCGTTTATAAAATTATTAATTTCCTGGAGGACCCTGGATTCATCAATAGTTTCTTTTTCAGACCATTGGTTTCCCAGACTATAAGTCTCTTTGTCCGAGTCATACCTTACTAAATATGAGTAGGGGCCATTTCCCATTACTACGGATCCCTGATGCTTATATCTCCCTAATGTTATCTCATAAAACAAAGAATCCGTACTTTGATTTCTCCATACCAATTTCTTTAATTTTTCCTGATCAGTTAATTGTTCCAAAGTTTCATAACCATATTGTTTTCTAAATTCATTTGAGACATCTTCTGTTTCATCATTCAGATATTCATACTTTTTATCGGAAATTAATTCCCGGTTCTTTTTAAATATCCCTTTTACTTTCTTTGCAGCACTGATATATCTTTCATCGGTTAAATTCATTCTCTATGTCAATCCCCTTTTAAAACCATAATTATTTCTGGCTATTCACCCTATAAAATCTAAGGTGCTTCAATAAAGAACTCCTATAGAAAGCCGGGTCCTTTTAAAAGTTATAAACAATTTCCTCAAAGATTTCAGTTGATTTTAAGGCTTCATCCAAGTTATTTTTCCTTTTCAGCATAACGTATATTGCACATGCTTCAGCCTGGCAGTTAATTGATTTCTTTGGATTAAAGCTAATATCGGAAAAAGCATTATACTCTAGTATTTTGAGGGAAAGTTCAGGATTATTTACCAGAGCCTGTATATAGAGCCAGTTATAGAATAATGTTTCCGGTTTGAGTTTAAAAACCCTGCCAAAACATTCGAATCCAGTGAGTTCATCTGTTTCATGAAGCTCCCTCATTCTTTTTTTCAAATTTTTTGAATCCATACCTTCTTCGAGCAGCTTTGTCTGAACTCCTTCTCTCTTAAACACTTTTGACGTTTGGAACAGCTGTTCCACTGTAAAATGATATCCTTTTTTAGTTTCAATCTTAAGGTTGAAAGCACTTAACGCAACCCCAAGCTCTTTTATTGAAGCAGTAGAAACCTCCAGTATGTTTTGATTATGATACTGTGAAAACGAATTGTGAAGACTTTCTACTGACCTTTGTTTCTGCACTTTTGAAAAGCCGGGAAACCATTCGAAATCCACTTCTACTTTTTGGAATTCATTATTACTATCAACTATGTACACATAACGCTTAGCCATAATCCACCCCTCTGGAATTTAATGTATTTAACCGGGCTGTTCCATCTTCAATTGCTTTTTTCAATACTGGGCCTTTGTTAAAAAAATCTTCGGAATAGTATATTTCATACTTATTTGTATCAACGCCACATAGTTTTAATCTAAGCAATTCTTTGTTAACTCTCTCCTGATGAGGGAATATTAGTCCAGTGATATACTTTTGGGGTATTTCTTTATAAATCATTACTTCAGCCTGCATATCAGTCGGCTGATTTACAGGCATCATTAGATTCCTATATCTCTTATATCCGTTTTGTATAGTCACTTGATCATTGTAAATACTTTTGAATGCTTCAATACCCTGTTTGATATGTTTCCCTTTGTCCTTTGCCGCATTGAAGGGACAGAAAAGTGAACTCTCATTAATAATGGACGGTGAAATTTCAATAATCACCCAATCTTTAAATAAAGTAATATCTCTGTCTTGAGCATTTTTGAAGTAGTATGGATTCGGATACTCCACAGATGTACAGATATAATCCTCTTTACCATCCCATCTTTTTTCATCTATTTTTTCAAGTAGTGGCTTATCTGAAATGAAATTGTTAGCTACAATACCATTCATATTGGGATCATTACCCAATATGAATGGTAAGTTTTTTGTTTTTGTAAAATGAATTAACCTTGTAATGCCTCTTTCTTCTACAAACTTTTGATATACATCCATCACTCACTCCTCCTATCCACGAAATTTACATCAGAGACTTCCGGCAGTATCGGTGACTCTTCTCCAGAATAACTGATTATAAGACCGCTTCTTGCACGAGTCACTTCAACATATAAATTCGTAATAAACAACTCCAGCGTTTCTACGGCATTCTCCGGCGGGTTTTCAATATCAATGTCAGCTTCCCATACAACACCTTGTGAATCCAAATCTTTCACATATTGTTCTTTACTTTTCAGCGGCAGTATTACAGTGTCGAACTCCAGACCTTTGACCTGTTTGATTGTTCCAATCTGTAAATTAGAACTTGAATTTGCTTGAGTAAACCCTTCAAATTTTATATTCGATGATTTAAGATGGTCCTTTAGATTTTTAATTTCGTTCCCTGGTACAATTATTCCAACTGTTCCTGTTTCCATTCTTTTTACTGCCAGTTCACAAATTTCTTTAATCTCTGTATTCATGTTTTCATATCGGAGCAAGAATGGTTTTTCTATATATTTTTCTCGAATGTCAGGGGCTACATAATTCTCATTATTTTTGTCAAAGTATCGTGATTCGGCAATTTTTTCAGCATATGTCGCAATTTGATAAGAGTTTCTGTAATTTTGAGAAAGAGTATGCCTTGCATGAGTGTTGAAGCCCATTTCGGTCCATGTCATCCGTTTTCCAAAAACGCTCTGAGCAACATCTCCAATTAATATATATTTCGACTGATTTTCTAAGCTTTGATCATTTTTACATGTAATCAAAGTTTTAATAAGATTAGCCATAGAAGGGGTCAAATCTTGAAATTCATCAATAATGATGTATTTATATAATTGATATTTACTATTTTCTTCGTTATGTACACACTTTCTATATTCATTCAGAAATTGATTTAAATATCTATAAATACTGTCGAAGCTATACAATCTATTGATGTCAGATGATTCCATCAATTGTAAATAAGATAAGTATATTTCCCATATATATTCCCTATCATCCCTTCTTATTCTATGTTTACGTCTTCCAACTCTATCCGCTGCTTTATAAGCTGCAAAATCAGCAATATCCCATCTCTCAATCCAGCTGATCTCTTCAATATATGTATCTGAACTTCTTTTGAATATTGCCATATCACTGTATTTTTCAGATGTTTCTTGAACGGCTTTAGCGATTAGCTCCTCTTTTTTAGCGGGCATCAATGCCGGAATAATATCTCTTCTTTCATCTTTTAAAAACTGAGCTATATTCTTTGCAGTCGGAGTTGTATACCCCCGTTCTTTAGTGTGTTCTGCCAGATCAACAATCATTTTTTGAGAAAATGAGTATATAGTATCAATTATTAAATTCTTTGGATACTCCTGATTTAAGTATTCACACACAATTTTACAATCTTCTTTAATTTTATTATTCACTGCACGATTAAAAGTAAGTAATAAAATTTTCTCACCCGGATTAGAAACGGCTAGATAAATAGATTTATACATAGCAAGCAGTGACTTTCCAGTACCAGCACTACCAACGATTAGTAGATTCTGTTCTTTAGGTAAATATAATATTGATGTCTGTTCGCCTTGCAAAGTAGGGATACTCACAATATTCCTCCTAAGTACTTATTTGCATAAATTATAGCAAATACTTAATGTGTTTTTGTTAAATATTCTAAAATTTCAATGATTTAAATCATTATCTTTACAAAATGATATTCCATACAAATAAAACGCTCCAGACCGTGAATAATCCAAAGTCTGAAGCGTTTTTATTACGTTAATTTCTATTCATCAATACTGACTTCATATAGTGAGAAGCTCGTATTCGGCGATATTCTCAAATTGTTGACAGACTCATGATATCCGACACTCACGTTTGTATGATGCATCGGTACCCACACCGCGTCATTGGTCGCAAATTCGTTGATCTCGTGGAGCAAGTCCAGTCTTTCATCCTGATCGATCGTTGTTCTCGACTGTTCTACAAGTTCGTCAAATTCTTCGTTGTTATATCTCGCACGGTTGGTCGAGCCGATATTGTCCGAGTGCAGGTTAGGATAGAAGAGTTCGCTTCCGTCAGCAGTACTGTTCGCCCAGCTGATGAATGCCATCTCATAATTTCCTCCTGCCGCTTCTTCCAGGAATGCGCCCCATTCCATCATTTCAATACTGACATCGAATCCTGCTTCCATCAGCTGCGCCTGAACGATTTCACTCATCAGAACGAAATGTCCTTCATTGGCTACAAGTAATGTAATCGGTGTTTCATCAAAATTATTTTCTTCTATCAGTTTTTGAGACTCTTCCAGATCATAATCGTAGCCGAATTCCTGTGCAGCCTCATCATAGCCGAACACTTCCGGGCCGATGATGCTGTTGTTCTGGATGCCTGCACCGTTCAGCTGTTCTACATATTCATCACGGTCAATCGCGTGTGAAACGGCTTTTCTGAATTCAAGATTATTGAATGGTTCTTTCTCCATGTTAAATGCCAGATAGTTGATGCCCGTACCAGGCGTCAGGTCAAGTTCAGTATCTTCCATCTCCTCTATCCTTGGAATATGCTCAGAAGGCACATTCGGCAGGAAATCCACCTGGCCGGTTTCAAGCATTCCGACAGCAGAAGCGTATTCCGGAATAACATGCATGGTGACTTTATCGAGTTCAGGTGCACCTTTAAAATAATTTTCGTTTTTAGTAAGGACAATATTGTCACTGCTCGCCCATGACTCAAACTTGAAAGGTCCGGAGCCGACCGGTTCAGTCATGATATCAACGGACTTATCAGCTTCAGGAGACACGATCGAAGCATTGACGTGTGACAGTGCTGCAAGCAGCGGTCCGTACGGTTCTTTCGTGTTGATGATTACCGTATACTCATCTTCAACTTCGATGGACTCGACCGGCTCAAGCAATGAAGCCCTCGGTGCCGCTCTTTCTTCATCGAGCAGCTGTTCGAAAGTATATTTGACGGCTTCGGCATTTAAAGGCGTGCCATCATGGAACTCGATGCCCTCTATAAGTTTGAATTCCCATGTCGTGTCATCAAGCGCTTCATAGGAGTCCACAAGATGAGGTTCAATTTCCATCGTCTCAGGGTTATGTACAAAGAGCGTATCGTAAAGCTGCTCAAGCATGTAAGCAGAGACAGAATCATTCGTATCTAAAGGTGACAGCCCTACTGCATCAGATGATGTAGCAAAAGCAATTTCCTGACTTCCGGAATCTGCGCTTGCATCGTCGCCGGACTCCTCAGGTTCCACATCGGAATCGTCACTGCAGGCAACGACAAACAATGAGACAACTGCAATGAGTAGTGCATTTCTTAAAATCTTAAGTATCATAATTCCATCTCCTTTTTTTTATTGAATAACACTGATTATAGCTTGCCTGAAATATTAATACAATATAAATTTTTGACAATTAAAACTATTTTGATTTTATTTTTTATATCTCTTATATTTTTTTAGTGAAACTGAATGAGAGCACACAAAGAAGCAGCCGGGATAATCTCCCGGCTGCTTCCGTTCTAATTAATATATTTACTTCTTACCCAAATAATAATAAACAACTGCGACAAACAGTCCCCCGCCGATGATGTTGCCGATTGTCACCGGAATAAGGTTATAGATGAAACCGCCGACCGTGACAGTCTCAACACTGCTGTGCAATAACGCGATGCCGAGTATCGACATGTTCGCAATGCTGTGTTCGAATCCTGTTGCCACAAATGCAAAGATCAGCACGAACACCAATGCGAGTTTTGCTGCGTCGCCTTTCGCTCTTGCCGCTGTCCAGATGGCAAGACATACAAGCCAGTTACACATGATGCCCTGAAACAGAAGGTCTACAAATCCGTCGCTCATCTTATCCGATGCTGTCGCTACGGTGAAGCCGTCCATCTCAATCTCCGCGAGTATCCCGCTGAAATAGATCAGATAGGAAAACAGTATCGCTCCGATCAAGTTTCCGATGTAACACCAGAACCACAAAACAACCGTATCTTTCCAAGTCGTCACTTTGGACAGCGCACTGAACGTCAAGGTCATTACATTGCCTGTAAATAACTCAGAGCCGCCCCATATCACTATCGCCAGTGCCACACCGAATGTAATGCCGGTAATCAAATTCAAATACGGGGAGTCCGCAGCATAAAGCGGGCCGCCCATAAAGAACAGAACAATTACTCCAACCCCGATATATGCCCCTGCCAATATCGAAGCCACAATATATTTCATTTTTGACTCATTATACATGCCGACTTTATCGACTGCCTGACTGTTCATTGCATCAATGGTATCTTTGTACATGGTTACGCCTCCCGAATGATTAGTCATTTTTACTCTATCATATAGTCCACTAATTGATATATTATTCACATATATGTGCTGTTTTAATTTAATCTCCAAAATAAAATACATGTTATCCGATAAATACTGTAACATGTCTTTCATTTTTACCAGTGTTTATTGATTGGCCGGACCTTATAAAGTATAGTTAGAATATTATGTATACGATTATAATTTGAGAGGCAGAGATGAAATGATGAGAGCAGACAATTCAATTCAAAGTTACATAGACTCACCTGAAAAACAAAAAAAGCTGTATAATCGGACACTGCTGATCGTCGTCATCTCACAGATGTTCGGCGGTGCAGGACTTGCTGCAGGAATCACCGTCGGCGCACTGCTCGCAGAACAGATGCTCGGGACAAATGCCCTCGCAGGGCTCCCTGCAGCACTGTTCACTTTAGGTTCTGCCGGTGCGGCGCTCGCTGTCGGGCGTCTGTCGAACCGTTTCGGTAGACGCACAGGGCTTGCTGCCGGCTTCATTACCGGCGGACTCGGATCTGCAGGTGTGGTACTTGCTGCGGTGATGGGCAGTGTGCCGCTGTTATTTCTGTCTTTGCTGGTCTACGGTGCTGGTACTGCGACCAATTTACAGGCAAGGTATGCAGGGACTGACCTTGCAACAAAGGAAAAGCGCGGAACCGCAGTCAGTATCGCGATGTTCTCCACAACGTTCGGTGCCGTCGCCGGCCCCAATCTCGTCGATGTCATGGGCAACTTTGCGCTGTCGATCGGTGTGCCGGAACTCGCCGGGCCGTTCATATTATCTGCGGCTGCATTCATCTTGGCCGGGATCTTTTTATTCATCTTTTTACGTCCGGATCCATTCATCATCTCACTGAAAATCAATGAGATGCGACAGGCAACAGAAAACGAAGTGATTACGGAACCTTTCTACTCCAATAAAAAACTCATCATGACCGGTGCGTTCATCATGGTCATCACACAAATTGTCATGGTCGCCATCATGACGATGACGCCGGTGCATATGGGAGACCACGGGCATACACTCCGGGCCATCGGTTTCGTCATCGGACTTCATATCGCTGCAATGTACCTGCCTTCACCTCTGACTGGTATTCTTGTCGATAAAATCGGCAGGCCCGCAATGGCGGTGAGCGGCGGACTGATACTGCTTGCTTCGGGTATTGTTGCGGCAACTGCACCCGGGGAATCATTTCTGATGATGAACCTTTCTCTCATACTGCTCGGTCTCGGCTGGAACTTCGGACTGATCAGCGGTACCGCTCTGATTGTAGACGCATCGGATCCTTCCACACGCGCTAAGACGCAGGGGACAGTCGATGTATTCATCGCACTCGGCGGTGCGACAGGCGGTGCCATGTCCGGTATGATTGTTGCCGGTTCCAGCTTCGAGCTTCTGTCCATTACCGGCGGGCTTTTATCGCTGATATTGATACCTATGGTGTTCTGGTCCACCCGTGACAGTAAGACCGTTTAAAATTTAACCATTGAGTAATCTTCAAATATGGCTTACAATATATCTTATGTAATCAATACGGGGCCATAGCTCAGCTGGGAGAGCGTTGCGCTGGCAGTGCAAAGGTCAGGGGTTCGAACCCCCTTGGCTCCATTATACTGAGATACGAAAATCCCCTGGAACTTAAGTTCCAGGGGATTTTCTGATTGGCCGGCACTATCTTGCACCGCCGCCTCCACCGCCTGCAGCACCGGCGCCGCCGCCGGCACCTGTTGAACCTCCGCCGCCTGCTGCGGCTGCTGAGCTGGCAGAACTGAATCCGCCCTGTCCAAGTCCTTTCGACCAGGTTTGTGTAGCGAGATGCGGGCCGTAATAATAATGCATCATTGCCGGATACATCGAATCGCCGGTTTCGTCCGGCGTCAATTTTGAAAGATGCTTTCTGACATCCTCGCCTTCTCCGACCAGCACACTCCAAATGATATGCACCCTGTAATTCTCGTCACTTTCGTAAATTCTGCTGTAATCTTCTTTAAGATAGTTTTTATACTGACATAAATGATCAATCAGCTGGTTGCCTTTTTCAGTCGGTGCCACGATCGGCACAGGAATGCCCCAGACTTTATCTTTCTTATAATTGGCATAGCCGTTCGCCTCCAGCCAGCGGTCCGAATAGTTCTTGAGTTCATCCGCCACCGCACCGACTTCTTTTGCATGCTTTTTCGACCATTTCTTTAATCCTTTTTCATCAATGACACCTTCGTCATCCGCCGCTTCCAGCAGCATGCGCCATAATAATGCGTCATAGCCGCTTTCCAGATCATTGTCCTTCAGATGCTCACTGACCTCTTCAAATGAATGGGAGTAGCCATCGATCAGTGACTGATAATCATGGATCAATATTTCAGGTGACCCCTTATCCAATGTCTTATCCTGATGACCAATTTCAATTGTAATTCTCTCTTCGTCAGTCCACTTCATCAAATATGCCTGGAATATATCTTCAAAATAAGCCATATTCAAATGCATCAGCATATATGCGATACCTGCATAATCATCAATTGCCGGCGGTTCACCGGTTTCGAGACCTTTATTCCTCCGGTTGATGCTCCCGGCTGAAGCGATATGTCCGCCATCTTTATATTTTGAAGAAAGCTGTGTGGTGAAAATGACGATCGCCGCAACAAGGGCTCCAAATATACCGACAATCGTGACAATCCAGCCGGTGCCGAGACTTCCGTCGTCATAGATCGACCCCTCCTTCGCCTCTTCCGCTTCTTCCTCTAGCGTGCCGTCGCCTGAAACGTCCGTATTAAATGTACCTTCAGGAAAATGCATGAGCAATGCCACACCATTGCCTTCGGTCAGAGTTTCTCCTGCAGTCCACTGGATATCATCACCGACTGCGACTATGTCACCCTCAAAACCGAACCCCCAAAATTTTATGTCTTCATCGTTAAGAGATATGTCCGATGTGACATTCATTGTGAAATTTTCAGTGTCCAGATCTGTAAATGAATCAAAGTTATAATATAGAGACTGGCCGCCTTCAAGATTGCGTACGACATTCTCCAGGGTATAGTTTACGACATATGTATGCTCGCCGTATTCGCCGATGCCCCAGACGAGTTCAGTCCCGTCATCTGTATCGACCGTTCCGTATTTTCCGGCTTTCTCTTCCTGACTTGCATCCATATCCCAATTTTCTTCTTCAGTAAATCCTTCAACTGAAAAGTCAGTGACTTCTATGCCATCCATATCTTCATTATTGAATACGATGTAATTTTCCGTGCCTTCATCCATATCCGCTTCACGTGTTTCAGTCACCGAAACCGAACCATCCTCGTTGATTTCTATATCCATTTCCAGACTGTTGATTTCATTCGCTTCGGCATTCAGGCTGAAGAAAATAAAGACCGTAAATGTGATGGCCATTGTTAAAATATGCTTCATAATTCCCTCCGTTTCATAGGCTGCTTACAATAACTGATCAGTCGTTAAGTAAATAGTCCCCAATTTTTAACGGGTCGACAGACTCCCCGTCTTTAAACACACGCATATTGCCGCCTGAAAGTTCATCGATCAGCAATACTTCACCCGTTTCTGCATCCCGGCCGAATTCCAGTTTAATATCGTACAGGTCCAACCCTTTTTGTGCGAGTTCATCTCTGATCAATTCGCTGACACGTACAGTCAAATCTGCGACTTCCTGGTACTCATCCGGCTTTAAAATATTCAGGGCTTCCAATGCTGCTTCATTAATCACCGGATCTCCGCGTTCATCATCCTTGAGCGTCATTTCCACATATGCAGGGAGGTCTGCCCCTTCTTCAATATAATCACCGTAGCGGCGTATGAAACTGCCGACCGCCTTGAAGCGGCAGATGACTTCCAGACCTTCACCGAACACTGTAATTTTCTTCACCTTCATCGTCCTTGCTTCCACATCCGCATCAATATAATGCGTTGGAATATTTGCTGCATTGATTTTTTCAAAAAGATGACTGCTCATCTGCAGCCCCGCCCTGCCGGAACCTTCCACAGTCAGGCCGACCTGGTTTTCACCAGGGTCGAACACACCGTCCTTGCCTGTCATATCGTCCTTGAAATAAAGAACAATCTCACCATTTTCATCTTGAAACACATCTTTTGTTTTGCCTTTATACACTAGTTCCATATAGACACCTCTTAAGTTAAGTTAATTATCATTATAATCTTCTTAAATAAAAATAGAAAATATTATTAGAAATTTCCCGCCATCTTTTACAACGCTTTGTTTATATGCATTTTGAATGGGAATAGAATGAATAAGAATTTTATTTTACAGGAGGTTTTTTATCAATGTCCCATGAACAGCACAAACAACTGATACAGACATTACATGAATGTGCAGAGGCGTGTAATCATTGCTTTGATGCCTGCCTGAAAGAAGATGACGTTAAAATGATGGCAGAATGCATCCGCCTCGACCGTGAATGTGCAGACTTCTGTTCATATTTCGAGCAGGCCCTGATGAGAGGTACACCTTTCAAAGCTGAACTTGCGTCAGTCTGTGCTGAAATTTGTGAAGCTTGCGGCAAAGAATGCGACAAACACGATCACGACCATTGCCAGAAATGTGCGGAAGCCTGCTTCAAATGTGCAGAAGCATGTAAAGCAGCCGCTTAAAACCGGAAGTTGATATGAATCCAGCCCCTTTCCGTGATGGTCAGGGGCTGTTTATATTCATCTGATTAAAATTTTTCTTATTTTTTCACATACTTTAAAGATACGATATTATTGATGCCGCTTTTCTCGGCTGCCTTTTCGGACATGGGCTTTCTTCTGTACTCTTCAAAACCCATTTTTTCATACAGCTTCATTGCCGGTATGTTCGTGTCCGCAACTTCATCAATGACATAGTCTTCATAAGGTGTATTCTCGATGATATATCCGATAAGCTGTGATGCAGCACCTTGTCCGCGGAATTTTGAAGCTGTACCGATGAATTCAATCGATCCCGTGTTCGGAGGGAAATCTACATACGGCGCTTCAAACTCCTTTTTCAGGAATATTCCTGCCATACTTCCTTTAAATAAACCCAGATGCTTCCTCAACTCTTTTGCATTCAATTTCACTGAATGATTTTCCCCATCTGTACATGCCGCCACACCGGCCACTTCATCATCAGTGACAGCGACATAAAACTGCTCCAGAACGAACATATGGGAAAATGCCTTTGCAATAACATTTTTATCTTTTGAAAAATAACCGAGCCACTGTGTGAAACCATCCGCAAAGATGTTGCCCATCTGCGCTCTTACATCAAGATCTGTCTCATCCGCTTTGACTATTTTGAATTTACACCCCTCTTTTTTCATAACAATGCATAGCTCCTTTTTATGAATAGATATATTTTCATTGTAAAATTTAAAAATTAAAAAGATTCCCGTTTTGAAGTGCACATCACAGCCGGATAGAGGGCGTTCTGTTCTATTCCACAAATAACGGTGCGATTTCAAATCCGCTGTCTGTAATTCTGACAAGGCCTTTATCGGACAGGCGGATTTCAGGAATCACGACAAGAGCCAGAAGCGACAATGTCATAAATGCATAGTTCAAGTGACATCCCGCCTGCTGCAGTGCTTTCGATATATTGCGCGACTGCTCTGCCACTTCTTCATACGGCGCATCGGACATGAGACCCGCAACGCGGAGTGGCATTTCGGTTTTGCCCGACCTGCTCACGACCACTACACCGCCCTGCATTTCCACTACCTGGTTGGCCGCTTCCGCCATCTTCTCGCGGTCGTTGCCTATGATCATCAGATTATGACTGTCATGTGCGACGGTAGATGCGATGGCCGCCGGTTCTTCAAAGCCGACGCCTTTTAAAATGCCGAAGCCCTGATTGCCATTTTTCCCGTGCCTTTCAATCACTGTCATATAACAGAGATCGTCTCTGAGCGCTAGTTCACCATTGTTGCTGTCCATCGGGACATGCACCTCTTTTGTTCCGACCTGATTTTCAATCAGCTGGATTGCACGGACAGTATGCTGACTTTTCCCTTCCGGTACTGGTGTTTTAAAATCGTCGGCAGTGAACTTTTTGTTAATATGAACAGAGTTGACCGCTTTTTCCGATAACGGATACTCCGGAACATCCACAATCATTTTACCGTCTTCTGCAACCACTTTGCCGGCAGCGATCGTCGTTTTCACATCCACTTTCGCAAGTGTGCCTTCAAGAATCACAATGTCCGCAAGCCTTCCGGGAGCGGTTACTCCGACATCACTGCTCAACCCAAATCGTTCGGCGGTATTGATCGTTGCCATCTGGATTGCAATAACCGGCGGCACGCCCTGTTCGATGGCGTGACGGATGACGAAATCCATATGCCCCTCATCAATCAGGGACTCAGGACTGCGGTCGTCCGTAACGAGCATCATACGTCTCGTATCCAGGCCCTGTTCTGTAAATGCCTTGACCGGCTCTTCCACATCCAGCCATGCTGAACCCCTCCGCAGTTTGGCATACATGCCGAGACGGAGACGTGCCGCAACATCGTGGGCTGTCGTAATTTCATGGTCGCCGCTTATGCCGGCCGCGGCATACGCCGACAGTCTTTTCCCTTCTTCTGAAGACCACGTGTAATGACCATCTGCGACTTTACCATGGTTGAGCGTCGTCTCTAAAATCGACATCATTTTATCATCGCCGTAAACGACACCCGGGAAGTTCATCACTTCGCCCAGTGCGTTCACATCATCGCCCCAGGAAAAGGCTTCGGCAACTTCATCCGGTCCGATTTCAGCACCGTTCGTTTCAAACTCGTCTCCCGTCGACGGCACGGAGGATGGTACCTGCATATAGGCGGCCATCGGAGTCAGACGCGCTTCTTCCAGCATATATTCAAGGCCGTCCAGACCGAGTACATTCGTGATTTCATGGGCATCAAAAAATCCGCCCGTCGTACCTTTCGGCATCACCGCCCTTGCAAACTGGGCAGGCGTCAACTGTGCACTTTCGATATGGCAGTGGCCGTCTAAAAACCCAGGCGAAACGTAGCGGTTTTCGGCATCGATCACTTTCGTCCCTTCACCGATCGTATGCGAGGCGTCCTCACCTACATAGGCGATGCGTGAATCTTTAACTGCGATATCAGTATCCGGTAAAATTTCATTGGAGACGACATTGATCAGCTTCGCGTTCTTTATTACCAGCGTTGCATCATCATCTCCACGCGCAGTTGCAGCCAGTGCTCTGATGGACTCGGCCTGGGGCGGACGGGGAAATTGCTGTTCATTCTTCATGATTTATCTGCTCCTTGTCGTTTGAATAGTCATTCTTTTTAATTATCTTAACATCATTGGCTGCAGGTGATAAAAATAACACCCTGCTGGCGTAAAACAATTTAAAGATGTAAAATATTTAAATGTGCTTCAAACGTTAAGGATGCAACGACCATCTGGTATAATCTAGTATGGGATTAAGGTGTTTATTTATAACAGCTTTCAAATTTCGGAAGCCAGCGTTTTTTTTTTTTTTTGGATCGGAGTCCAAAATACATACACCTAAAAAGTGCATCAACTACTCATTGGAGGCGTTTAAACATGAATGATCATTCAACGGAACTTTATGATATAACGATTATCGGCGGCGGTCCGGCGGGGCTTTTCGCCGCTTTCTACGGAGGAATGCGCCAGGCAAAAATGAAAATCATCGAAAGTATGCCCCAGCTCGGCGGACAGCTGTCTGCGCTCTATCCTGAAAAGTATATATATGACGTCGCAGGTTTTCCAAAAGTCCGTGCACAGGACCTTGTCGATAACCTGATTTCACAAATGCAGATGTTTGAACAGACCATCGTACTGGAGCAATCTGTCAAAAACATTGAAAAATTGGAAGATGAGACATTCAGAATCGAAACTGATGATGAACTCCACCGTTCACGGACGGTTCTCATCACCGCCGGCGTCGGCGCTTTCCAGCCGAGAAAACTTAAAATTGAAGAGGCTGAACAATATGAAGGCAAAAACCTCCACTATTTTGTCGATGATATAAAATCTTTCAAAAATAAAAACGTGCTTATATGCGGCGGCGGAGACTCTGCTGTGGACTGGGCACTGACGCTTGCAGATGATGCGAACGTGACGCTCACACATCGCAGAGATAAATTCAGGGCGCATGAGCACAGTGTGTCAGAATTGCGCGAATCGGCGGTTGATATCCACTCTTCATTTGAAGTGGCTGAGCTCATCGGCGACGGTGACAGGATCAAACAGGCCGTCCTGCAGGAAGTGAAAGGCACCGAGCAAAAGGTTATTGATGTGGACAGCGTCATCATCAACTACGGTTTTATCTCGTCCCTCGGTCCCATTAAAAATTGGGGCATCGATGTGGATAGAAATTCTATTCTCGTCAATTCCCGTATGGAAACGAACATTCCGGGCATCTACGCTGCCGGCGACGTCACATCCTTTGACGGCAAGGTCAAACTGATCGCAACCGGATTCGGTGAAGTGCCGACGGCCATCAGCAATATGAAGGCGTATATGGATCCGGATGCCCGTCTTCAGCCGAAACACAGTACGGATATGTTCTAACTTAAAAATAATTGATGTATGTTTAACCAGATACAATAACGGAGGCGTCACTACATGGGCATTCTTCATGTATTAAAACTGAGTCTGATGGCACCGGCCAAGCGGGCTGTCTTTCAATTGAACCGTGTAAAAACAAAACAATTTTTCAGTTATATCTTTTTTCTGCTGCTGCTCGTTCTGCTGCCGAACGGCATCCAGCTTGTTGCCGATTCGGTGGACAGCGGCGGTTTCAGTCAGGAATATTTGATCATTTTAATTTTATATCCATCCCTCGTCATACTTTTCGGGATTCTCGGCATATCACTGCTCGCTTCGCTTGGCCTGTTCTTCAGATGGGTGACGGAGAGAAAACTGGTTTACCCTCTGTTATGGAGAATGACCGTCTATGCTTTAACATATCCAATCATCATCTTTACAATTTTGGATGTGTTCAATATTACATCTACATTGATCAACGGACTGCTCGTGATCGTATTTGTACTCATATTTTTCAGAATGATTTTAGTTTACCCGAAAGCCAGAAAGAAAAAGCAGATAAATAAAACGTCTTAAGACGCTTGAAACCGGATGGTTCAGCTGCTCATGCTGATACCGTCCGGTTTTTTTGTGATCCACGGATCGCTTTGTCCATAATAGATTTCTTTTTCATTGCCATCCGCCCCTACTCCCCGGACAGACTTTGAATTTGATATTCATCAACCATACTTCTGATACTGCTCAAATTCTCAATGTTCGCCGCAGCAGATATATGCCCGTCGGGACGGACGAGATAGACAGAATTCTCCTTCATCCCTTTATCTTTCAGGGATTTATCCCACGGCAGGTGGAAAAGCTCGAGCCCCGTATCGTTTACCAGTGCTTCAACATCACTGTTCACTTCGCCGTAAGCATGAATCTGCCAGTCGAGAGACTTGAGCGGCCGGAAGTTGTTCACTTCACCGCGCCGGATCCACGGCAGCCTGTCACCGCCTTTAATATCACCGGATTCTCCTCCGCTCAGATTACTGTCATGATAGCTGACCTGAATCTGGGAAACCGTTTCGAACAGCCGCTCCCTCATATATTTGAATTTCAGAAGTCGGGGAATAAAGACCGGCACCACAAAATTCCTCAGTCGCTGCTTATCCACCATAAACTTGAACAGCCGGTCCGTTGTATTGACAAGCGTGTGTGCAAATTGGATTCTTTCGGATTCATAGGTCTCCAGTATGGACGCTGATGCCTTTCCTTTTAATACCGCACTCAGTTTCCATGCCAGATTTACCGCATCACCGATGCCGGTGTTCATCCCCTGCCCGCCGGCAGGACTGTGAATATGTCCGGCGTCACCGACGATAAACACACGGCCGGATCTGAATTTCTCTGCGACCCGGTGATGGGAACGGTAGGAGGAATACCAATTCACTTTCCTCAGTTCAACCGGCAGAATGCTCTCTGCATAAGGAATCATTTCGGAAAAATCCGCCGGTGGCACCCCGTCCTTTTTGAATTCATCAGGTATCAGTCCGATGAGCCGTACCTGATCCATCGTTCTGATTGGGAAACCGATGCAGAAATATTCATCACGGAAGCCGATGGTCGGCCCTTCCAGCACCGTGTCACTCTCGACGTCCGCGACAAAGAAAGTCTGTTTGTATGTGCCGCCGGAAAAATCGATATCGAGCGCTTTTCTGACAGTACTAGACGCACCGTCGCAGCCGCATATATATGAAAATGTTTTCGTTTCAGTTCCGTTTTCCGATTCTATGACCGCTTCCACTGAATCGCCGTCATCCCGGAAACGCTTCAATTCATGGTTCCACCGGACATCATGGCCGGATGATTCAAGTTCATTTACGAGAATGTTCTCATGTGCATCCTGGGGCAGTATCAAAACATACGGAAATGCACTCATCTCCTGCCCCAGCTGGCCGACTGGAATACGGGCCAGATGGTTTTTATTTTTAAAGAAATTGATTTTGTTGACGATGATGCCGTTGACCACAATCTTATCAGCTATACCGAGCTGTTCGTAAAGCTCCAGTACCCTTGCCTGGACTGCCATCGCCCGTGACGTCGTGCCCGGCCCGCTGTCTTTGTCGATGATGGTGAACGGGATGTTCTGTCTGCTCAATGATATGGCGAGTGCCAGCCCGCTCGGCCCTGCACCCACAATCAATACTTCCTTGTCCATAACATACACCTCCACTGCAAAACTCCCAGTTATTTCACTATACCCTATAGATACAATGTTAATTTATAAAAATCTTTACAATATCAATCTCAATTCCGGCATATATTCCCGTGTTCAGGGAACAGTCCACTATACAGTGGAAAGCAGGTGATTACATTGATACAACGCGAAGAAATTTTTGATTTTGTGAATGAAAGATATAACGTCAAGCCGGACTATCCATGGAAGGAAAACACGACTTATGCAGTGTTAAGACATGAGAACAATGAAAAATGGTTCGGTCTCGTCATGGATATCACCGCGGATAAATTGGGGCTGGACAGCGATGAGAAAATCGATGTTTTGAACGTAAAAGTGAGAAAAGAATTTGCCGGACCTTTACGTGAGAAGACCGGCATTTACAAGGCATACCATATGGATAAGAACAATTGGGTGACAATCAATCTGGAGGAAGTTGGAAAGCCAGGAGAAATTCAGGACCTCATTGCTGAAAGTTATGAACTGACAGAATAAAAACAGAATGTCATTTATATCAAGGGTCAATTTTGACAATTTTATGAATTCACTATAAACTTCAATTATAGTGAATTTGCATTTTAATTTTTCACCAAATGATTACGGGAGGGGATTATAATGGCTGAACACGATAACGAAGGCAAAGAAAAGGTGTTTTCAAGACGTGATTTTCTTAAGACTTCCGGTGTTGCTGCAGGCGGTATTGTCGGCGGGGCAATGTTCGGAGGGGTCGTCGGCAGTCTGTATCAATCAGAAGAAGGCACACAGACCGAAGAACCCGAGACCGATACAGAAGGATCATCATCAGATGGCGACGCCCTTGATGATGCGCGTACTTACTTCAGCAGAGGTGAAGATTTTGAAACGCTTTCTGCTGCGACTGAAAAAATATACCCTGAAGATGATAACGGGCCTGGCGCCATCGAGCTTGGCGTACCTTATTTCATCGACAGACAGTGTAATCACTTCTGGGGCCGAAATTCAAGGGAATACATGATGGGGCCGTTTGACTATGAAGGTGCAGAAACCCACGGCATCCAGTCAAAGATGACCCGTGCAGAAACATTGCTTTTCGGTGTGCGCCGCATGCTGGAGCTGAGCCGGGAAGAACATGATGATGATTTCGCAAATCTGGATGAAGACCAGCAGATTAACATTCTGGAAAGTTTCGAATCCGGTGATGTAGATATTACAGGCGTACGTTCAGAAGATTTCTTCGCACTGTTAAGAAGTATGACGATTCAAGGCGTATACGCCGACCCTGTTTACGGCGGAAACCGCGACTATGCCGGCTGGAAGATGATAGAGTTTCCGGGACCGCGCATGGGCTGGGGTAATGACATTGAATCAGAAGACTTCCAGGTCATAGAGCCTGAAGGACTACGTACTTATCAAGGAGGGGGAATGTAAATGGCTGAAGAACTGGACAAAGTTGACGTTGTTGTTGTCGGGACCGGCTGGGCCGGCGGTATCGTCAGTGCAGAGCTCGCAAAAGCGGGTAAAAATGTCGTCGCCCTGGAAAAAGGGGAAGAAAAAGTCCGCAGTGACTATATCGGTGTCAAAGATGAGCTGAGATTCGACAACCGTTATGACATTATGCAGAACTTGAAAGGCGACACAGTTACATCCCGGAATGAAATCGATGAGACAGCACTGCCGATCAGATCACCGCAGACGATGCAGATCGGTATCGATACAGGCGGAGCCAGTGTCCACTGGGCAGGCGCCACATACCGTTACTGGCCATATGAATTTGAAATGCGCAGCCAGACGATTGAGCGCTACGGTGAGGAAAAAATTCCGGATGAGATGAACCTGCAGGACTGGGGCATTACATACGAAGAGATGGAGCCCTATTACGAAATGTGGGAAGATACATGCGGTATCGGCGGCGAACAGGATCCGCTTGCGCCTGAACGTAACAAACCGTGGCCGAACCCGCCGATGAAGGAAACACCTTCGTTAAAATTATTTAAAGATGCGGCATCCAACTTAGGACTGCATCCGTATCAGCTTGCTGCAGGCAACATGACTGAAAACTACGAGAACCCGGACGGGGAACAGTTGAATGCATGTATGTACTGCTCATACTGTACGCGTCACGGTTGTGACTTTGATGCAAAATCAGATCCGATTGCAACGGTCGTCAAAACGGCAAACCGTCATGACAACTTTGAGCTTAGACATCGTTCAAACGCCCGCCGTGTGTTATATGATGAAGATGAAAACCGTGCGACAGGCGTATTGTATGTGGATGAAAACAGCGGTGAAGAATTTGAACAGCCGGCGGACGTTGTTGTCCTCGCTGCATTCGCATTCTCAAACAACCGTCTTCTGATGCTTTCGGATATCGGTGAACAGTACGATCCGGAAACTGAAGAAGGTACACTCGGACGTAATTTCAACGGCCAGTATAACCATGCTTTCCATGGTGCAACAGGATTTTTTGAAAATGAGAAATTCAACCTTTATATGGGGGCGGGCGCTCTCGGTGCAACATTGAGCGACTACGCAGCGGACAACTTCGACCATAGTGATCTGGACTTCATCGGCGGCGGTGCCATCGAACTCAGACAATACGGTTTCGCTGCGATCTCCAGCAGTAATAACGTCCCTGAAGGGACGCCGGGCTGGGGTAAAGAGTATAAAGACAAGTCGTTACATTACGCGTACCGCACACTGACAATCTGGTACACTGCTAACGCAATGTCCTACTCTCACAACTATGTTGACCTGGATCCGAATTACAGCGACCAGTACGGCGACCCTTTACTTCGTGTCACATATAAATTTGGTGACAACGAAAGGAATATCGCAGATTTCGGCATTGAAAGATGTACTGAAATCATGGAAGAAATGGGCGCCGACATTGTTGAACCGGGCTCAGTACCGGATGAATTCAACCACAGCTACACCGGCGGCCACTATACAGGCGGTGTGGTCATGGGAGACGATCCTGAAACTTCTGTAGTGAACAGCTATTTGCAGATGTGGGATGTCGATAACCTGTTCGTTGTCGGCGGTTCAGCATTCCCGCAACACGGCGGACACCACCCGACACCGACAATCGGCGCACTCGCCTACCGCGCTGCAGAAGGCATCCAGATGTATATGGATGAAGAACAGGGACAGCTTGTACAGGCGAACAGCAGAAGCAGAAGAGTTTAATCATTTTTACCTGAGATAGCTTAATCATATAAATACCCGGGGTTAAAAGGGCTCTACGTCAAATCAGGTTGATGGGCATTGAGATCCTTGAGTCTAGCTCGCTTTATGCGAGCTAGACTCTTTTTTTATTTGTGGTCGGTATAACCGGGTCATTAATAATATACGATCTCTGAAATGCGCAAAGTTACGATAGCCAAAAGCCACGCGTTTTAATGTTTTGATACTGTTATTGATGCCTTCCAGCGGGCCATTTGTGAGTGTTGGATAGGCCAGTGTGTTCTGGATATACGGACTGTACTTTTTAAACGTACGCAACACCCTGCGCATCCCCGAGGACAGTGGGTGTTCCGATGATGTGTGAATCAAGTGATT
>NZ_JCANUC010000024.1:0-32005 GCF_059568765.1 Lacicoccus kunmingensis DSM 17847
ATGCGTATATGGAAGCCGAGCGGGATGAATTTGTACAGGCCAAGAATCGTGAACGCAGTGAAGATCGTCAGGATATGCGCAATGGTTATTATCAAAGAGACTATAAGCTGCCGGTCGGCCGAATCACTTTGAAAGTGCCGCGCACGCGTTCCGGCGAGTTTTCGACGGAACTGTTTGAACGCTATCAACGCATGGACCAGTCATTGGTCCTGACTTTGATGGAGTCTGTCATCAGCGGTGTTTCGACCCGTAAAGTGACGAAAATCGTGGAAACTTTATGTGGGGAATCAGTGTCCAAATCATTTGTTTCCAGCGTGATGGACCGACTGGATCCGGAAATCGAGGCATTTCAGAATCGTGCCTTACACGCGCAGGATTACGAGTTTCTGTACGTCGATGCCATGTACATCAAAGTCCGTGAAAACCATCGTATCGTGTCAAAGGCGGTGTATATTGCCCAGGCTGTGACCACTGAACATTATCGTGAAATCGTCGGCTTCATGATTTCCGGTGAAGAATCTTTTGAATCCTGGCAAACGTTTTTTCAAGATTTACGTTATCGTGGCATGAATGATCCTAAAATGGTCATATCAGACGCCCATGAGGGCTTAAAGAAAGCGGTGAAGTTTGAATTTAAGGATGCATCATGGCAGCGCTGTACGTTCCACTTTCTTCAAAACATCGTCAAAACCCTGCCGAAAAAAGGCAGTGAGGAAGCACGCAGACTGTTAAAAAGGATATTCAGAGCGGAGTCAATGATGATGGCAGAACAATACAGGGATGAGTTTTTTGAGTATGTCGAGGGGGATTCAAAGTATGAAGACGCTGTCAAGAAGTTGGATGCCGGCTTTCATGATGCCACCCAGTTTTTGACTGAGGCCAAAAAATACCACATCTCTTTAAGAACTTCAAACAGCTTGGAAAGAGTCAATAAAGAGGTCCGCCGGCGCGAAAAAGTCATCAATATTTTCCCGAATCTGGCGGCCGCTGTCCGACTCATTGGTTCAGTACTGATTGATATTGACGAAGCATTTCAATCACCGAGACGAAAATTATTCCAAGCCAACGACTAGAGACCGAAGTGAAAAATTCCCCTCCCCAGCCATGGCTGGGGAGGGAACGCCTCACATATTAGGTAACTGCATACATGTACTATAATCCTTATTACACATAATTATGGACTTGACTGAAAGGAACGATTAAATAAACGAGATAAAGCGGGAGCATCGCTTTCGAAAAGTCAGTGAAGACCTGTTTCCACTCCTCCGCGTTCTTTGTAACCATCCCCTGGAACAATACCGTAACCAAGTACCCGAATAAAAATAATATTGATAGTAGGATAAAACTCGGGATGACGGCGAATACAATCTCCAATCCTGCAAATCCTGAATCACTGTATCCACCTGACAAATGCATAATGCCGAAGGCTGCAAATACGGCAGCCATCACACCCACAGAGATTAAGGCTGCTTTTATGCTGTGTGGCCGACCAATTGATTTCCATGGTGATGTAATCGCATCTCTGATAAACGCCCCGACTTCATCCTGGTCCCCTTCCACCAGGTTATATTCACATGACTCACAATGTGTCTCGTCTTCAGACACTTCCGCATTACAATTCGGACACTTCATGAAATCCTCTCCCTTTTTTAAACTTCACCTTCAAGCTCATCTTCTATATAGAACTTTCTCGTTGCCACCATGCCGGCCCCGAAGAAAAGTCCCACAACAATCAAGTATGAAAATTGAGCCGGTGTCCATGTGCCTGTCACATCATACAGATAACCCATCAAAAATGGTCCGATGGCCGCTAGCAGATAACCGATGGACTGGCCGAATCCGGACAATGAAATACTCCCTCTGTCGGTTCTTGCCTTCAGTGAAAACAGCAGCATGCACGTACTGAACGCGGCCCCTGTACCGAATCCGATGAAAATCATGCTGATGATAAGCAGTCCGAATGCTTCTGCAAATAAAAACCCATATCCCGTCGCAAGCAGTCCGGTGATAAATATGACGATCACTCTCTGGCTTTCCACCTTGCTCGCCAATATCGGGAATAAAAACGTCATCGGCAGTTGGGCAAACTGGCAGAACATGAAGAAATACCCTGCAGTTTCAGGAGAGTAGCCCTTATCCATTAATATAGAAGGCAGCCATGCAACATTTGTATAGAACGTCGTCGACTGGAGTGCGAACATGATGGCGATGGCCCAGGCCATTTTGGACTGACTGATTTTACGCTTAGGCTCTGCACTCACATTGTCAGCTTCGGTTCTAACTCTTTTCCCTGCACCTCTTAACTGCGGGATCCATAAAATCATTGCTGCGATGGCAATGACTATCCAAATAGTGAGCGATAGTTTATATCCCCATCCGCTCAACTCAGACAGCGGTACACTCACCCCGCTGCCAATACCAGCAGTCAAATTCATCGTTGAACTGTAGATAGAGGTGACGAACCCGATCTGGAGCGGAAATTTCCATTTGGCATACGTCGGCAAAGTGACATTTCCGACGCTGATTGCGACACCAAGCAGAATCGTACCCAACACAAACCATTCCAACGTACCGAAAGTTCTTATGTATAGTGATACAATTAAAAGAAGGATGGCGTAAAATATCGTGACCGGCATCGAAAATTTTGCGACTGCCTTTGATACAAATGGTGACACCGCTGCAAATATCAGAAGCGGAATCGTCGTCAGCAGTCCGGCAACTGTGTTGGAAATCAGCAGATCATCGCGGATTTCATTGATGACCGGACCGACTGCTGTGAGCGGTGCACGAAGCATCGCGGCCACTGCAATGATGCCGATGATCAATATTATATTGTCTTTCATTTTCTGAGATCGTTGAATATCCTGCATATGGGCACCACTTCCAATTTTAAAAAGTAATTTATATTAATTCAAAGCTATAACTTATTTGAAGATTTTGCAATCTTTTCAGAACACAAAAAAGACAGTATCCCCTCATGAACACCATCTTCTTTGCCTATTCACTTAAATCAATCACTTCCGGCTTATCAATCTCATCATTCGCATTCATCAACTTAATTTGTTTCGGCTTAAATTTCAAGACAATAAGCACTGCTTCATCTTCCAGATCAAAGCGCTGATGATCCTCACGCTTCCACAGCCAGTCAATCGTATTCTGATCCATGACGATTTCAGTTTCTGCCAGAATCTCCAAATAGCTGGATTCCGTCTCTGCATCGTATCCGAGAATGATGTAAGAAAGATTGTTCTTTTCCAGTTCTTCCACTTTCACTGTTTCAGCTCTCGTTTTTGTATAGAGATTTTCACCATCGTTATAGAGCAGCATATAACGGCTGTGGGGAACATTCCCGTAAGCAGTGGATACAATACCTCTTTCCGGCGTCTTAAATATTTTCTCGACTTCATCCCATATCTCTTCTTTATCCATGTTTACCACCTCATATATAAATTCCTTCAATATAATACCGATAAACATGTTTTATAATGAACTTTATACATCAAGCACCCCTGATTCTTATATTTTTCATGATATTCGTATAAAAATCTCTGAAGCAATCGATATGTTCAGGATTGACGTTGTGAAGTACATGGGTGCGGCTGACTCCGGCCTGATTTCTTATCTTCACATACAATATCCCCGATTCATATTTCTGATTCTTTATATTCTCGACTGTTTCAAGGTCAAGTTGCTCAATGATTTTAAACGGAAAATGGTTGATTCTCCAGTCAGGTGTCGTATCATTTATCTTTTTTAAATTCGAAGTGCTGACTGCAATAATTTCACTATCGAGTAAATAATAAATGCCGATACGAGTGAAATTGAACAAACAAGTCCCCAGACAATAAACCTCTTTCAGCAGATAGTTTTCTAATTCTGCATATCCTCTCATAAATTCATTAGCACCAATGATAAAATCTTTCTCAATATCTTTGAATTCAAATTTATAATCAAGTACTTTCTCTATATTTGCAGGCAATTCGATTTTGTTCAGGTGAACATTCATTACTTGATAAGAAATCATGATATCACCAACTTCTTTCTATCTTTATCTCTTCTAATCTGGAAAATTCATCAGTTTATATAACCCCATTCTGTATCCCCAAAGTTTATAATATTCTCTGAACCAGAGTATTGCCGCCCGGGATCTTTCATGCCACACTTCACCGTCTTCCCCTAAAGCGGCGATGTAAGTCAGATCATATTCACCATCATTGAGACGTTCGAAAATCATCCTTGATCGTTTGAGATGATAATCACTGGTCACAACCAGAGCACTTTCAAAACCGTAGTCCTCCATCATATCCAATGTAATCGTCGCGTTGGTGTACGTGCTGGTTGCGTTATATTCCTCAATCAAAGACTCATCCCTGATGCCGAGCTCCAGAGCAAAGGCTTTGCTCTGAGGTGGATAACTTTCAAATATTGGCGACACGATGACATAATCTGCATATCCCGCGTGATATAAGTCTGCCGCCTTTTGCATCCTCCCGGCGTCCCCGCCTGCCAACATGATGATGACGTCCGCACTCACAGGCACATCTGTTCTGGAATGATTAAAGCTTTCAATGAACGAGACCACTGCCAGTATTGTAATGATTGTTAAGCATATGACTATTATTCTGATTTTTACAGCGCCTTTTCCCCCTCGAATGAATTTAGAAAAGTGCCTCTTCATCTGTATGCCGGAAAAAAGCTTCTGTCATGGTCAATGCCCCGGGCATCACATAGCTGTTGGTAGACTGCTTTATTCCATATCTTTTTACCGATATGAAACTCAAACTCAGTATGCTTGCTGAAACGCTTTTTAAAATGAAGGACCGGATCATCTTCTGCATTCGACACACCGCCCCCGTAATGAATCAATGAATAGCCGTTCTCAACGCCCCACTTCATTGAAGCGTACTTCAGCAGGTATGCCGGAGAGTATTCAAGGAAATCAGGATTCGTACCATTCAGATGGTCGTGAATGACGTTCCCGGAAAGAAAATAAAGTCCCATGGCGATGATCTTGTCTTCAAACTTCACACAGATGGTAAGAATGTTATTTTGAAATTTATCATTCAATGCATAGAAATATTCTTTATTGAAATAATAGAAATGGCCTGCATTATGTCTCTCCATCGTCTGATTATATATATCTATAAAATCTTCTACATTTTCGAACCCTCTGTCTATATGGAATGAAAAACGGTCATCTCTCAGCCGTTTTCGGACTTTCGTTCTTGCTGTCCTCGAAAATTCTTTTTGGAATGTATCTTCGAATTTCTTAAAATCCGTGCCGACCGTCTGTCTCATGTAGGTGACATCATAAATAACTTTCATCCCCTGATGATTTTGATAGACAGGATGAAACCGGATGAACTCTGAAACGATGTTATTGTTGTTGCAGTATATGCTGAAACATTCATTGAATTCTTCGATGAGTTTTTCCCTATTAGTGTAATCATGAATGATCGGACCGCCGTATCCGTACGGGGAGATTAAATCATAATACTTCTCGCCTTCAATCGTCGTTTGAATTTCCCGTTTGATCGCACTGTGGGTAATATGTCCATTTTTGCTTTTGATTTCAAAATACTTGGCTTCCCCGTTCTCAATCAGTTCATTTACTTTTGCGTACTCTTTCGTGAAGTAAATATCATGCTTCAGTTTATCCTTCTCATCCTTCGAAGAATCGACCACTCTCAAATACGTCACTGGATCAGAGTTTTTTTCTACATATGGATTCTTAACTGCGAGTGAACCTTCTACAGGCATTTCTGCTCTTTGTATCTTTCTTTTGAATTTCATCACTTTGATCCGCGTACCCTGCATCGCTTTATATTGACTATTTTCCAGTAATTTAGGTTGATGAGATTTGTCCCTAAGTTTCCCCTTTTCAGCACCCCAACTTTTTTGCGTCATAGTTGACACCTCTCCCTAATGATCTAGCCTGAATCAGGCTGTAAATCGTCTTGCAGGCAAAAGTTCCCTGAATAATAAAATGACTCTGTCCACATCTTCCTCTGACATATTTGTATCTGAAGGCAGGCACACACCATATTCAAATAGATATTTCGAGTTATCTCCCGCTTCTTCAAAGTAAGCATTTCTTTTGAACATCGGTTGAAGATGCATTGGTTTCCAGACCGGACGTGCTTCAATTTTATGTTTTGCTAAACGTGTGATAACATCTCTCGGTCGGATAATCGATTTTCTCGGATCTATTGTCAGTGTCGTCAGCCAGCGCGTGTGGAACCCATCTTTGATTTCAGGCATAAAATCCACAGCACTGATATCATTTAACCCTTCAACATATCTATCGAATATTTTACGTTTTTGTTTTATACGCTCATCAAGCACTTCCATCTGTCCGCGTCCAATACCTGCACTGATATTGCTCAGTCGATAATTATATCCTACGCATTCATGCTCATAATGGGCCGTATTTTCTTTCGACTGCGTTGCTTTTTTCAATACTCTTTTAACCAGTATTTCATCGTCTGAAATCACCATGCCGCCCCCTGAAGTCGTGATGATCTTGTTGCCGTTAAAAGAATAAATCCCAATCTTTCCGAAAGTGCCGCTCGCCTGACCCTGGTACGTTGCACCAAGAGACTCAGCAGCATCTTCAATGACAGGTACACTATACCTGTCACATATCGCTACAATCTGATCCATCTTTGCAGACTGACCATAAAGATTAACAACAATGACCGCTTTTGGCAGCCTGTTTGTCATCCTGTGAAATTTCAAAGCTTTTTCCAATGCGGCCGGAGACATATTCCAGCTGTCCATCTCTGAATCTATGAATACCGGTGTCGCTCCCATATAAAGAATCGGATTTGCACTGGCCACGAATGTTAAGGATGAACAAAAAACCAGATCCCCTTCTCCGACACCAAGTACATCCAATGCCAGATGAATTGCACCTGTACCACTCGATACGGCACATGCCGCATTTGCGCCCGTAAACTTCTTTATCTGCTTTTCGAATTCATCGACATTCTCTCCCAGAGGTGCAATCCAGTTTTTTATGAATGCTTCATTTATATACTCTAATTCACTGCCACCCATATTCGGAGACGATAAATATATCCTGCCCTGTCCCATCATTATTAGCCCCCTTATCCCTTGTAACAAATGTCATCACGCAGCCGACTGATCATTTCCCTGAAAAGCACTGGCTGTACTTTCTCCTTCTTCATTAATCCCCTCACGTCTTACAACCTTCTTAATCGTCATAAAAATAATTTTCATATCCATTAAAAACGTTCTGTTTTCTGCATACCAGACATCCATTGCAAACTTCTCTTCCCATGTAATGCTGTTTCTCCCGTTGACCTGTGCCCAACCGGTGATTCCGGGCTTGACCGTATGTCTCTTTTTCTGTGTGTCATTATAGAGCACCAGATAATCCATAAGCAGCGGCCTTGGACCGACAAGACTTATATCTCCTTTGATGACATTGATCAGCTGCGGCAGTTCATCGAGGCTGAGTGAACGCATGCGTGTGCCGAAACTTGTAAGTCTTTCTGAATCAGGCAGCAATTTACCCTCATCATCTTTTTCATCGGTCATAGTACGGAATTTATACAGCATGAATGGCTCACCATGTAAACCAGGTCTTTTTTGTGTAAATAAAACCGGTCTGCCCATTTTCCATACTATGATGAATGCCAGGCTGACCATGAGCGGTAATGTAACAACTAAAACTGTAATTGAAACAATTAGATCGTATATTCTCTTCATAATTACAGCCTCCAGATGGATTGATAGCCTGTCAGACAACTATCATCCAATATGCCTTTTATATCCACCGCAATGCCATTATCATTCAACAGTTTCATGTAGTCTCCGAGGTTCTCTATATATTCTTCATGACTGACAGCAAACACCAGTATATTGGTTTCACCAAGATACTCTTTATCTACCAGATCAATATTATATAAAGATTTGGCTTCCGCTTTATCTGCCAGTGCATCGTGGACGACGATATTAAAACCGAATGCTTCAAGTTCTTCGACCAGTTCTATGACTTTTGTATTTCTTAAATCAGGTGTATTTTCTTTAAAAGTCAGTCCCAGAATATTGATCGTTGCCCCGCGTACCGCAAGTCCTTTTTCTATCATCGCTTTAATAATGGACAACGAAATGTGCTTTGACATATTGTCATTGATCCTTCTGCCCGCCAGCACCATCTCCGGATGATAACCGAGTGACTGTGCTTTATGGGTGAGATAATATGGATCGACACCGATGCAGTGACCGCCGACCAGGCCGGGATAGAATTTTAAAAAGTTCCATTTTGTCCCCGCTGCCTGCAGTACTTCTTTCGTATCGACGCCGACCATTTCAAATATGACCGCAAGTTCATTCATTAAAGCGATATTGACATCACGCTGGATATTTTCTATCAGCTTTGCAGATTCCGCCACCTTTATACTCGATGCTTCATAAACCCCCGCTTTTACAACTGATGAATAAACTTCAGCCACAATCTCTCTCACTTCATCAGTCTGACCGCTGACGACTTTGATGATGTTTTCAAATGTGTTCACTTCATCTCCGGGATTTATGCGTTCCGGTGAGTATCCGATATGAAAATCCACTCCGCCTTTCAACCCCGAATGCGCTTCCAAAATAGGCAGGCATTCATCTTCAGTGGCTCCGGGGAAAACCGTTGATTCATAAACGACAATCATTCCTTTCTGTAAAATGCTGCCGACCGTTTCACTGGCTTTATGAAGTGGTCTTAAATCAGGCTGTTTATGAATATTTATCGGAGTCGGCACTGACACGATGATGAAATCCGCTTCTTTCAAATCTTCTTTGTTTGTAGTAAAGACGACATCAGTGCTATTTAAATCGTTTCTGTCCACCTCTCTTGTTCTGTCATATCCACTTTTCAATTCTTCAATTCTTGATTCATTGATATCAAATCCAACCACTCTGTCCAATTTTCCGAATGCAACGGCGACCGGCAGACCGACATAACCTAAACCGACAACGCCCACTTTTCTATCCAACGGCATCACCCACTTCGTTTATGATGAATCTTGATTTCCCGCTTTTTTCTTTAGGAATATTATCTGTATAGTTGAAAGTGATTTGAATATTTTCCCCGAGCATCCGATGCATTCTCTTTCTAATCAGATGTTCATCCATATCTGTATAACCACTGTCTTTTACGATATTCACTGTAAATTCATTCATGACCTTCTGGACGAACTGGGCCTGAACAATATTTTCTTCATGGCCATCCATCAGGAACATCACAATATTCGTCATCACTTTATGGCCGTCCATATGATATAGATAATCCGCTTCTTTACCGATGATTTTTAAAATATTAAAGTCTCTTTCAAATGAATTGAAATATTCTTTATCAGATTCTATTTCAAAAAGATCCCCTATTTTATATCGTACAATCGGTGTCGCATAATTGATGAAACTCGTCATTACCCCTTCATACATCCCGTCGGAAACTTTATAGAACTCTACAAGTCCGGTCTCATCACCGATTTTATAACCGCCATCCGGCATACCGTATATGAACGGCGCCCCCTCGGCACTTGAATACTGATCGATGACGACTGTATCAAATGCCTGTTCCAAATCTTTTTTTATATATGGAAACAAAGTTTCTGCGGTCGGGAATATTGCTTTAACGTCCCAGTCAATTTTAATATTATTTTTGAGAATATACTGTGCCACCATATGCATCGAATAAGGCATGCCGTCCAAAGATACAGGTTTGAAACGCCTCAGACTCTCATATATTTTTTCGACATTATCAGGTCTCATGCACCCTGTGGAATATAACATTTGACGCATCGGATAATTGTACCGCCACATTTTATCTTTATGATTGACGGAGGTGAGCTCCTGTCCGGTAAATGAAGCACGCTTCGAGAAAGGAACGACACCGTTAATATATTTGATATAATCCAAGTAGGCCATTCGCTCTTCCCGGTCGTGTTCCGAGTCATAGACAATGAGGTTCTCACCGGTGGTCCCGCTCGTCCTGGATATCCGTATGATACCTTCCTTCCACGAGCGTTCCTCCAGTTCATTTCTTAGTTCTTCTTTCACGGTGAACGGCAGTTTGAAGAAACTTTCCATTATATTATTTTCATCAACTTCTATGTCTTTATAAAATTCGACATTACTTTTTAAATGTTTCATAAGATGCAACAGTTTCTGTTCTTTGTCAAAATCTCCTTTAACATACCTTTTAAGTGCACTCCGATAAATCTTCCTGTACCTTTCCCTTTTCAGCTTATATCCATATGCACTGGTCATCGCATGCTGAATGAACACCGGCGAATTATAATAAATGTCATGTGCTTTGAATGTTTTGATCTTTTTCAGCATTTTCATCCCCCTGTTTCCTGATGCTGTCATAAAAATTCAATAACTTCTGATGCATAAGATTTCTATCAAAATTCTCAGCAATAAACGCCCTTGAAACGCTTGCCATCTCTTTTCTCTTTCTATCATTTGTCATCAGCTCGCCTATCGCTTTGATGAGTCCATCCGCTGATTTACTTTCAGTAATCAAACCTGTCATTCCATGTTCGACCGTGTCACTCGCCCCTGTAGAATCAAACGTCACTACGGGCACCCCCATGCTCTGGGCCTCTATACTGACATTTGAAAATCCTTCGCGGTAGGTCGGCAGGATAAATAAATCCATCAGGCTGTAATAATAATCCATTCCGTCCGTATACGGTACGTAGATGATATTCGGATGCTGGTGAATGAGATTCTCATTTTCCTGTTTTAGAGGATTACTGCTTTCAAAATCGCCGATCAGCAGCAATTTTAAATCAGAATTCACCTCATACAACTTTTTAAACGATTCTATGAGGAGATCGATGCCTTTATCCTTAGTCAAACGGCCCGCATAGCCTAAAATGAAATCCTCGTCATGAATGTCCAGTTTCTCCTGTAATTCATTTAAACGATTCTCATCAATGTTTGACGGGTTGAATCTGTTTAAATCAATACCGCTGCTGCTCCCCTTACCGATCCTTACAATTTTGCTTTTCCTTGTTAAGTTCATCCGAATCACTTCATGTTCCATACTGTCTGAAATGACCATGACATGTGTACTGAAAGCGCAGGCCATTTTTTCCGTTGACAAAAGTATCAATTTTTTAAAACCCGTCGCTGTCTCAAGCCGCAGTCCCCTGATCATATAAATGCGCGTCCCGATCCGACTGATAAATCCTGCAATCATTCCGAGTAATCCGGCTTTAGGTGTGCTGAAATGTATGAGTTCCGGCTTTTCTTGTCTTAAGTACTTACTCAGTTGAAATAATGTTTTTATATCTTTGAAAGGACTGATTTCCCTTTCAAACGGGATATGCGCCACCTCAAGCCCCTCGTAAGGTGAATCAAAATCCTTATTACAGACGACCTTGACGTCATAACCGTTTTTCCTGATGAACTCCACCTGATCTTTGATGAATACTACAGTCAAATACGATGTAACCCCCTGAACTATTTTCATTTGGCCCCCAGCCCCTTTGTCTAGTCCTTCCTTTTACGCCATCCAGCAGAAAAATTAAATAATTTACAGCCATTGATTGCCGTCAGCAATGTCCCCAAGATACCGATAGTTTTAGCTTGCACGGACTTGATCCAGCCTCTTTTCTATCTCTTTTTCCTGGCTGACAAAATTGATGAGAATTTCTTTCAACTCCTGTTCGTTAATGCTTAAGAAAAGGTTGATTTTCTCTTCTATTACTGACAGTGATGATTCTGATACGATGCCTCTGTAAATTTTTTCATAAACCTGTTCCGGGTGTAATTCACTTTTATTCAGCAATTCTTCATAAAGCTTCTCTCCCGGCCGGATGCCGACAAAATCGATGCCGATTTCATCTTCGTTAAATCCACTCAGCCGTATCATGTTTTTAGCCAGGTCGACGATTTTCACCTGTTCACCCATATCCAGAACGAATATTTCACCGCCCTCGGCAATTGCACCGGCCTGTATCACCAACCTGGATGCTTCCGGAATCGTCATGAAGTATCTGGTCATTCTCGGGTCGGTCACTGTAACGGGTCCGCCATACTTTATCTGTTTTTTAAACTTTGGTACGACAGAACCGTTACTGCCGAGCACATTTCCAAATCTTACTGCAACGAGAGTCGTATCTTCATTATTTTTATCTAGTGCCTGCACAATCATTTCAGCAACACGTTTCGTCGCTCCCATAACATTTGGTGGATTGACGGCTTTGTCAGTTGAAATCATTACAAATTTTTTCGTTTTATAATGACAGGCCGCTTCTGCGGTATTTTTTGTTCCGACGACATTATTACGTACCGCTTCGACCGGGTTATATTCCATCATCGGAACGTGTTTATGTGCTGCGGCATGATAGACAATATCCGGATTGTATTTATCGAACACTTCAAACATGCGTTTACGGTTTTGAATATCTGCAATGATGGGAATATATTTGATTTCATCCTGTTTGTTCTCAAGCACTTCTTCGAGGATTGTATATATACTGTTCTCACCATGACCCAGAAGCAATATCTTCCGCGGCCTGAATTTTGCAATCTGCCTGACAATTTCAGAGCCTATACTCCCCCCTGCGCCTGTCACTAAAATCGTCTTGTCCTTCACCTGATCTTCTATCCCGGCAACATCAAGTTCCACCGGTTCCCGTCCAAGCAGGTCTTCCACTTCCACCCGTTTCAGCATACTCACTTCAAGCCGTCCTGAAAGTACATCCTCGATGCTTGGCATCGTCATCACTTCCACACCGTCGATGTTCGCAATTTCATGAATCTTTCCGAGTTCTGTTTTACTCAATGACGGTATGGCAACCACGACCTTTTGAATTGCATATTTATGGACCAGCTGCTCAATGTCGTCTCTTGTCCCTTCGACTTTCACTCCTCCGGCAACCTCCATATTTTTAAGTGCGGGATTGTCATCCACGATGACGACCGGATGCATCCCCATTTTTTTATTGGTAAGCATCTGCCTGAGGAGGAGCGTTCCTCCTTTACCTGCGCCAAAAACCAAAGTGCGTTTCATGCCTTTTCCATTTGTGCGTTTCCCTTTTAACTGGTAGTGGATCAATTTCCATGACAATCTTGAACCACCGATCAGTATGAGATGCATCATCCATGTAATTAATATCAATCTGAAAAATGTCATATCATACAGTAAATATATGAGTATCGGTGCAGTGATCATCGTTGCCGTCACTGATTGCGTTACAGCAACCAATTCTCTGACACTCGCGTGCACCCATGCTCTGTGATACAGATTGAAAATATACGCGAATATGTGATGACAGATCAGGATGATGAACGCTGTCATACCGAGCACTTGCAATGAATACTCCGAAAAGTATGGTACAAGAATGTAGTAACCGATAAATAAAGATAGCGTTACGATAATCGAATCGACGAATACGAAGAGAAAGTATCTTTTTTTAGCCCCCATATTACCCTCTACTTTCATAATTCTATTTTTCTATCTTTTCTTCTCCTTCCTTCAAATAATATTTTCTTTAAATCCTAAATCACCCATAATTCCCCTGTTTCATTTCTATCTATTTATAGTAATCAAGCGTCTGCTGATGCCTGATAGAAATAACGATAATCTTCTTTCTTAGACTTCTTTTTTCGATGATTCAACACGATACCAATGATGTTCGCTTTGGATTTCCCCAAAAGTTCAATCGCTTCATTTAACCGGTCTCTGTTGTTTTTCTCCACATTTGTAACGAGAACGACGCCATCCGCATTCTTACTTAAAAGTTGTGCATCCGTCACCGAAAGTATCGGCGGAGAATCAATGATGACCATGTCATACTGGGTTTTCAGATGAATCATGATTGCATCAAATTTTGCTGCAGATAACAGTTCTGCCGGATTCGGCGGCACTGGGCCTGAGGTCAGTAAGTCCAAGTGATCGAAATTTGTTTTACTGATGACCTGACTGACCGGTATTTCGTTGACTATTGCAGTGGAAAGCCCGACTCTGTTTGAAACTTCAAATGTATGATGACCGGTCGGCCGTCTCAGATCGGCATCGAGCAGTAATGTCTTTTTGCCGGCCTGCGCATATGCCACAGCCATATTGGCAGCGACAGTGGACTTCCCTGCCACTGGCGTATCCGAAGTGAATAGGACTGCAGTGATTTCCTTCTGGACGCCGGCATACATTATGTTCGTCCGTATACTCCGGAATTGTTCACTCACGACCGAAGACGGATTCGTACCGACAACTAAACTTCTTTTTAAAGTATCTCTTTTAGTTCGTCTTGCCATGTATATCACCACCCCTTTTCAATTTTCTATCTTATCTATTGAACCGATAACAGGTATTGATAAATGTTTCGATACATCTTCTTCATTCCTGACTGATTTATCAAAGAATGCCTGTCCAAATGCAAGGGTCACGCCTGCCATGAAACCGACAACAAGCCCCAGCACGACATTCATGAAAGTATCTGGAGAAACCGGTGATGTGTCCGCTTCCAAATCTGCCGGAGCAAGAACCGATACGTTATCCACGTCCATGATTTCAATGACCTGTTCCTGAAACACGCCTGCGATTTCATCTGCGATGACGATCGCTTCCCCGATACTGTCTTCTGTAACCGTGACAGTAATCACCTGGGATTGATCCTGATTTGAAACGGTAATTTGTCCGGATAAATCTCTGATCGGCATGTTGAGATCCAAATTATTAATGACTTCCTCCAATATGATTGGACTGAGAATGATGTCTCTGTATGTCATGATCAGCTGAAGGCTCGTTTCAATGTCCTGATTGTTCACAGTACCGGTGCTTTCAGGCTGGCTGACAAGTATTTGGGTTTCCGCTTCATATTTTGGAGTAAGTAATAAAAAAGTCACCAGAGCCATGAAAAATCCTGTGAACAGCGTTAAAGTAACAATCATAAATGTATTTTTCCGCAAAATCTTCAAAACGGTCTCTAGATTGAATGAATCACCCATACTGATTTCCCCCTCGCTCTATTTGCTTAACCGCATCATCTTTTCTGTATTTTCACCGAAAATGGGTTTGCCACTGACCATTTGCGGAAACCAGACGGATTGGCCAAAGATGTTGATTTCCAACAGCACGATTTCCTCGTTCGAATCAATTGTGAAGTCCCATGAAATGATTCTCATATGCGGTGTTTTTTCATGCATTTCTTTTGCAGCACTGATGACTTCCGGAACTTTTGAAAGTTTTAAATCTTCAAATACAGTACCTGTATCCGGATGGTAGTGATAGACTTCCTTGAAATGCGTATATCCTTCCCTGTTCAGCTGACCGTCATCTGAAACGGCGACTGATACACCGCCGGCCTGGATATTATCCACATGATTACCGCCTCTTCCCATGCTCAAAGTCACGGGTGCATGATCGACACGGTGGTCAACCAAATAAGTGATGACCCTTAAAGTATTTACCGAATGCGGATAAAGCGCCTTCATTTTCGAACTTGGTATGATCCTCTCCTGGGCGATAAAATCTTGATTGTACCCTGCGAGTATTTCAGCAACTGTTTTCTTCGAACGCGCGTCAATCCCTTCCTTAAAGTTGAAGAGATGAACAGAATCTCCAGAACTGGAATCCATTGTCGGTTTAATGATGCACTCGCCGATGTCATTAAGTGTTTCAATCGCATCTTTCCGGCTAATGATATTCCTATCCCCGCTGTAGAAGATACCGCTGTTGTTAATCAAATAAGTATCTGGCAACCGCACATTTTCAATGTCTTTATAGTAAATCGGATAAAGGCTTTTATCACTGATGATTTTTGCGACTTCCCTATTGTTAAGCTTTCTTTCAAGTTTTGTCGTAAATATTATTTCCGGAAAATATTTTTTATTATATGCTCCGTTGTAACTCTGGTAAAGTCTGTGCCATCTCGTCGATATTTTCCTGCCGTAATGTCTCTTCCAAAAATTTTCTACTTCCTTTTCCTGACGGGCGTCCAGCTCAATGTCTTTATAAAGCGGTTTCTTTCTGAAAATATTGAAATACTCACCCAGAAAAATCTTTACAAGATATAAAGATAGAATAAATTTCATGCCGCCTTTTATTACTGCTTTTATGAGATTTTTCATATACATGCTCCCTTCATAACAGTCTCAAAAACTAACTTCTCAATATCGAGATATATGGTTGCAAAAATTTCCTCAGCGATTGAATAATACAGATTCGGAGCACGCTTAAAAGCCCGATACTTTTTTCTCATCAAAATCAGCCGGGCGGTACTTCTCATCTTCATAATATTCTATATACCAGTCTATAAATTTGTTGATGCCGTCCTGGATATCAGTGGACGGTTTGAAATCTATCGTATTATACAAGTCATTGACGTCGGCATATGTGGCCGGCACATCTCCAGGCTGCAGGTCCATATAGTTTTTAACGGCAATTTTCCCCAGTCTCTTTTCAATCGCTTCGATAAACGACATCAGTCTGACCGGTGAATTATTGCCGATGTTATACACTTTATAAGGTGCAGCACTTGAAGCCGGATCAGGTTTTTCACCCGTCCATTCTTCATTTCCGGCTGCAGGATGATCGATCAATCTTACGATGGATTCGATGATATCATCCACATAAGTGAAATCACGCAGCATATTGCCGTGGTTATATACATCAATCGGCGCATTTTCCAAAATCGCCTTAGTAAACTTGAACAATGCCATATCCGGTCTTCCCCAAGGCCCGTAGACGGTAAAGAATCTGAGTCCGGTTGTCGGCAGTTGATACAGATGGCTGTATGTATGTGCCATCAGTTCATTGGCTTTTTTAGTCGCTGCATAAAGACTGACCGGATGATCGATATTGTCCGATGTGGAAAATGGAAGCACTGTATTGGCACCATAAACAGAACTTGAAGATGCATAGATGAGATGTTTCACCTTACAATGCCTTGAACCTTCAAGAATACTTGCAAAACCATTCAAATTGCTCGTAATATAAGAGTGCGGATTTTCCATGCTGTACCGGACCCCTGCCTGTGCAGCAAGATTGATCACAATTTCCGGCTGTTCCTCTTTAAATATCGCCATGACAGCTTCGCTGTCCTCAAGATCAACCCTGTAATTTTTAACTCTGTCCTCCAACAGCACATGTAACCTGTCCTCTTTCAACTTTTGTGAATAATAGTCGTTGACGTTATCAATGCCAATGACATGATAACCCTTGTCTAATAAGCGCTTCGTTAAATGCGAACCGATAAAACCAGCCACACCTGTGACTAAAATAGTATTTTTCATTAGATTGGCCCCCTAAATCCCCTATTTCACTTTCTTTAAAACCCTCCCATATACGTACTGCCATAGTGTCGGATGTGTCCATAAGCGGCTTTCATTCGAAAGCGGTGTTTGATACTTGATATTGTCATCCAATATCGAACGTATGATGCGGTTGTGATTCAGCAAAGCTGCGCCGGTCTGGAGATGCGGGTAGGTCAAAAAATTATCCCTCTCACTGACTTGGACGGTGGATTGATCAAGAACCAGACCCGTATCAACGCCTTCATCAACAAAGTGAGTGGTAGCCCCCACCAGATCTGTATCATTTTCAAATAAAGCCCAGTATCCCCCGTGGACCCCTCTATACTTTGGTGTGATACCGACATGTATATTCAAAAAATGACAATCGACGGAATCAAGTATATGACTTTTTATAATCGGTGTCCCGTTGATGATGACCAAATCCGGGTCTAGCCGTGATATTGCCTGCTGCATGTGGAGCGAGTTCACTGAACCAACGTATTCTATCTTTTCCTCAGGGATATTTTCCCTGTTCATGCCATATGCTTCATTAATCTCTTCAATTCTCTGCTCGGCACTTCCCCTTAAAAATAACTTCGTATATATTATGAATAAGATCTGGCCCATCACTTTCAAAAAGCCGAATCTTTTAACGCGCTTCTTTAAAAATTCACTTTTCCTGCCATCACCAACGATGAATACCTTTGAAACCTGAAATGACTGTTCAATGTTGTTATATACATAATTGGAACTGTCACCGGCACCGCAAATCATTATGATTTTATCCATCTGCCCTCACCTTTTCTACATATGATTCCATACTCTCAGAGCTGAAGTGATAGGTTTTATTCAAGTGTTCAAAATGCTCAATGATTCTTTTTAGAAATATGAAATTCTCTTCGGTATGACTTGAAAAATTGTGAGGATGCCACCATAGATGATAATATTGATTATTCTTGGCTGCATATGTCATTTCATTTTTGATTCTATTCAGCTGAAGATTTTTAAACGGGCGGCTGGTTTTATTGATCGGGCGGAGAAAACGGCTTGCTTTGATATTATAGACTTTTTGCTGTTGCTCAGGATTGACGTAAGTGATATTGCCCGCTATGTTCAGGTAGGTATCGATTAAGTGCAGTGCCCGGAGAAGAAGGTTGTCTTCTCTTCTTGTTTTATATATGAAGTGTTCAGGGTTTCCCCTGAAAATATTGATTTTATGATTCGGTAGATTTTCTATGTATTGCTGATTATACTGGTTTCGTGGAAACACGATGCTTGTAAATGGAATATCATTTTTAGAGGCGATATCCCTTGCATGCATCAGATCATTATTGAATTGTTCAATCGTCTGTCCGTCTTCCAGACAGTAATAATGTGAAAAAGTGTGGGTGCCTATATCCTGATAGTTAGACGCTTTTAACAATTTGATTAAATCCGATGCAAAAAATACATCATCTGTATATTCATCAGTTTCATGCAATAAAGAAAATGATTTATAATTGTTCAGCTGAGAATCAGTATACGATGGCATCTGTATAAAAGGCAGCATACTTTCCAAATCATCCGAACCATCTATCATTAATAAACCGACAGTCGACCAGGTGGCTCTGATGGAATGTCTTTCAAACAAATCAATCAGATCAGCAACAACCGACCGGGTATGTTTGAATCTGCGCAGATTGCTCAAATAATCTTCACAATCCAGCACACCCCAAAACAATTCGAAATCCAAAGAAATGATGAAAGATCCATTTTTCATGTTTACCACCACTTTTCAAAATATGCTCTTTTCATCACATGTCATATTCTATATTTATAATATATTTACACTTTATATGTTTAAATACATTATATGCATATACAATTAAATATGCAAGCACTATTTTTATTATTCACCTTATCACATTACTAAAACGATAAAACAAAGCGTTCTCAATGTATATTTTGAATATATCAATGTATATATGGATTTTATAAGGTTTATAACACTTGTATTAGTGTTTTATTGAATAATCAATGTATAATATATGAAAACATTTAAATGTATAACACTCCTTGAAACATGCACATCAAGACTGATTTCAGTTCATATACTTTCTCTCATAAATGAATTTTTCATGCATATAAAATATATATTTATTTTCTTTGTTTTGTCAGTAAAAATACCTTGTATGAGAACATAAAATAACCGGTTTGAATTAAAAAGGATTCAAACCGGTTAATTTCTCTATATATTTTATTGTTCTTTCACATAAATAGTCTTTCGTTTCAAACCAGAGAATCATTTTTCATTACACATGAACTTCCAAAGAACACATTCATACTTGAATGTTTTGATTTTTAATGATTTCATTCTGAATGAAAGTGTAGATTGTGTCATCTCTTTTCTGCTGTAATTTCCAGCGGTCGAATTTCTCCAGCGTTGCTGCGTATGAACTGATGATATCCTTTTGGTCTTCATTCAATACGTTGGTGAGCGCATTCTCAAAAGTCTTGTAATCTACAGGAGTGAATATGAACCTCTCCTCGATAATTTCCGGCGTGCCCCCTACATTTGTCGCGATGACCGGAACCTGATTGTTCATGGCTTCCAAAACCACTCTCGGCAGTCCCTCGGTCATACTTGGATGTATGAACAGATCCAATGTTTTAAACCAGTGGTTGACCGCAGATCTGGTTTTCAATTCACCTTCTTTAATGAGCTTTACAGAAGGATTCTTCCTGTACAATTTCTCTATCCTGCTGTTTTCCCCTCCCCCGGCAATGGATAATTCGAATTGTGTGCCGTGTGTTTCTGCGTACTGTTGAAGGAATTTCAATCCATTATAAAAATTTTTATATGTGACATTCATGGCGCCCATAAACCCGACCCTTATCAATGGATAATCCTTCAGCCTCGCTCTTGTCATGTAATCATCTGGCACCGGCGCAGTGCCCACCCCGATAGTCACGTTGGATATGGATGACTGCTTGTTAGAATTCGGGTAAAGGTTCTGCAAATATTGCTCCGTTACATAGATGACCGATTCCGCGTGCTTTACTACCTTTTTCACTTTCCAATGGTAGTAAGGTGCTATAATTTTCCCCAAAGCACCGCCTCTGTAATGTAAAGTATCATAACCGTTACCCACGACTTCCACGATATAAGGCTTCCTGAATTTCCGGACGAACCGATAGGCATCTATGCCTAAAATGCTCGGGAGACGCAGTATTACGAAATCGGTCTGTTCTATAATCGGTTCCATTTTACTGATGGACTGCCCCCTGTTTTTCAACGCTTTTAAACTGCTGTAGTTCTCAATCGGGTTAAAAATGACATCGTCCGCCTGATAAGGCTTCAATTCATAATATTTCTGCTCATCAGATCCATCTTTTCTGCATATGATATCCAGTTGTTTAATATGGGATAAATAACGCTCCTTCAAGTTCGCCACCATTTCTTCATCCGGATATACTGCTTCGCCATTTGCATGAATCGGAAAATCATGTATAAATACGCCTTTCATATCCCTTCCCTCCCTTGGTGAAATTCAACTTCTTCCCTTACAAAAATCTATTTCTTACGTAAAACTTACTTCTCCCTGCATGTCATCCTTCGTTTTCAACCCCGATACGTATCAGATAAGCATAAATATTTAACGATACAAAGATTAATATAATCGAAGAAAACTCATTTAAAAAGATGCTGATATTTTGGAGCGGTGTGATCAACATCCTCAACATGATGACGATGATAATCAGAGTGGTAAACAGATGAGTCCCTTTCAAATATTTCAGCAAAATATATAGTGTAGCCGTGAACAATATGACCGAAAACAGATTCCCGGCGAAGCTGAATGCATAATGGAACTGCCCAACCAGAGGGATAATCTGTGAAACATGTCCCTCCCCAAATATCCTCTCATTAAATAATACGCTACTGGTTTCCAGCGTATCCGACCGCCACAGCAGATTCAGCCCAAGAAACGGCCGCACCAGATCATAGAGAAATGTGAGTATGGGATTTTGGTCTGACATTGTCCCCAGTTCCATACTTAAAGCCACATTATAAACCCCACCCATGTAGACCTGCAGGTTATCTGTGATGAAAGCAGCCGTGTCTTCTACAATTCTGTATTCAAACGTCCCTCTGATCTGTGAAATGAGATACATGGACGTCACGAGGAAAAATACCGAGATGAAGTTATAGATGATCATTTTACGTCTGTATAAATAATTGAGCACAAGAAAAGAGGCGACGAACGGCAGTATGACATCCATTCTGTTGACACCGATGAAGATGGAATTCACTGCAAGAACGAAAACAACTGAACTGAAAATGTAAAGCCCATTCCTGCTTCCTTCATACTGTTTATAAAAATATTGCAGTGCAAATCCAATCAGTAAATATTTCGAGATGTATACGCAGAAGAAAATTAAATTTTGAAGCTGGTTCGATTCACCAACATTTTCACCAACACCGAGACCCAAAAAACTGAGTTCGTGTAAGACGAGCGGCGATACGAGAATCGTGAATACAATGAATAACCGGTAGATGAACTCCCTGGAGGGGTGTTTGAACTTCAAATCCAGTTTCGTCCTGTATAAATTGATATCCACATTTTTTAAAAACAAATAGTAGAAAATATTGATCAGGATAAACTCCACACCCATTAAGGCGATTGCCATATCAAAACTGCTTTCCGCAGGCGGGATATGTGCACGGCCGGAGTACCATCCAGTATAAACCACCATGAAATTCAGGACGACGAATCTGAGAAAGTACAAAAAATATATCAAGTTGATCACTATCTTCTTCGAACCCGACCAGCTCATAATCACGGCAAAGACACCATAGATGAAAGGCAGTAAAAACACGTTATCATAACCGTAATGAACGTTATTTACAGCAACATAAATAGATACGAAGAAGGCCAAGGCAGCCACTACACCGTAGATTACTCTATTCATAAGCCCCCCTCCTTCTCACATGGACATTGTAATAAACAGCTTTTGACACTGTGTTCAAGGCACTCAGCAATAATAATGTCAGTGCTGCGCCCAATAACCCGAAGGCATCCACCAGTAAGAATCCGAATACTAAAGTGATGATTGAGACAGCTGCCAGGATGAACGGCTGGAGTTTTAAAGCGCCGCTGATCAGAAGCGATGAATCATATGCCCAGCCGGACATACTCAATGAAATGACAGCACTGAATATATACAGCAGATAACTGTGTTCACCAAATTCTTCTGAAAATAAGACCGTCAGCAAAATCTCTCCGAAAAAATAAGAAGGAATGATGAAAAGTAAGCCGACGATGACTGCAAGAATATTTATATATATATTCAAAAACTTATTGAACTTTTCAATGTTTACGGCGTAAATATCTTTTAAATACGGCAGCAATGTCTGATTCAGGGTGGTCATCAACAAATCGAAAATAGTAATGATGTAAAGTACCCCTGCGAATATCCCCACCGCTTCCAAACTCGCCATCTGTTCCAGCAGATATTTCGGAATATTGCTAGAGAAGCTCAACATTGCCTGAACCATACCGAGCGGGATCAATATCATGAACAACTGTTTAAGATCGATGTTCGATTTGTACTTGTCCACGTCCACAAGAGATAAGTTCACCCTTCTTTCCATCTGCAAATAGAAAAAGAAAAATAATACCTGGACGATCAGGGCAATGGTCAGACTTCCGGTGAAATACATCACGAGAAAGAAAATCACGGTGGATACTGTCACTTTTATAATGAGAAGTATCGCAGGTATATCGAACTTTTTCTCTTTGTTCGGAAAAGCCTGATAGTACTCTGTATTGATGTCCAGTATTTTAATGAACGCGACCAATATGACGATTACTGCAATATCCCGATAAAACAACACTGAAATCAGCACAATAAAAATCAATGCAGCAAGATTGGACATTCCCCTGAACTTCGAGAACTTTTGAAAGTCGACGTTATCATTGGAAACGATATACGACCTTAACTTCATATTGAACAGTAATGTAACCGGTGCCGTGATGGCCAGCGCAAGCGTATATACACCAAGTTCATATTCACTCAGGATTTTCACAATGAATATGACAATCAGGAACTTTGAAGCAGCGTTTACGATATTGCTGAAAAATACATATGAAAGACTTCTAAATATGTTTTTCATTGGCATGACCCCAATTGGAAATCTATAGTATAATGCAAACTCGAATCTTTAAGTTATCAATTTTCCCCTTGCAACTGACGGTGATATTGTTATGTAGTATTCTGCAGGTGCACTATTATTTCCGTGCACTAAAATGGCCACTCTGTGTCACTTCATACATCATGGAATTTCCATATAAGACGAACATATCAGCAACCATTCAATAAAATATTTTTTTATTCCTTCAGTGCCAGTCCTGCTTTAGATTAATATATTGATGAGCTGGAGACCGGACTGAATACCTTCCTTCTCCAGTTCTTCCCCTATTACCACCTTATCATTTATAATTTTCTCAATTTTCTTTCAATTATTTTATATTAAATATATCATCATTTCTAAAATTTAGGAAGTGATTTTAAACTTTTGTTATAAAATTACAATATAACTGGATTATTTTCAGCATATATTAATATAAGTTTGAAATAGCATAAAAAAACTGAGATTGTTATATATTCGAATCTCAGAAAAATTATTTCACCCTCTATAAACTTTTGTGATACCAGCTCATCTGTCATAGTGTTATTCCTTTATCATATCTTCAAAAACTATAAACACTCTACTTTTAAGTATATTACATATCTATAAATACATTTGGAGCAATTCATCAAAACTCGCAAATATGCAGACTTTGTAGCACTGAATTAAAAAACAAATGATGATAAAACTATTTTATCTGATGACCTTGTACGCTTCTGGATGGTAAAATTGTCTATGAGAAATAAATAATTCGTTGAGAATGTTGCATTTACACCAACTTCGAGTTGAACTACAATGAAGATAAAGTAAATAAGGGTGATACAAATGAAAGCAATATTACTGATGGTCGGTATTTTTCTAATACTCATTATTTCATTTCTAATCATATGGTTTATGACTGCAGATCGTGCCGGAAATGCAGAAGTTTCACTGCCGGAAAACAGTATTGAATATATAGGAACAGACAGAGAAGTCATCTATAACCAAATGTTCATCTAAAAATAGAACTCCTTGATCATCAAGGAGTTCTATTTTTTAACAAACTATCAATTTTTGTCTCTGACAACCGAATTTACTTCAATCCAATCTGCAATCTTATCAATTTCAGGTTTTTCTACGAGGACATAGACTGTATAATCTTCAGCCTTTTGTTGGCTCACAGTCAAATTATAACCATTTACCCACAGAAATTGTTTCATTGCAGCAAAACCGGTTCTCTTATTTGCATTAAAGAAAGGATGGTTCTGTGTGATACTACCAAAAAGAGCCACTGCTTTTAAATCAATCGAGGGATAAGCATCCTCTCCAAATACTTTTTGGGTGCGCTTCTTATATGACCTGCCTTCTGCAACAGTTTACACCCACAGCATCCAGTAAGATGATGCAGCCAGGATGGCAACGATGATGAATGTGAAGCTGGAGAACCCTGCCATGACATAATGATCTTTCTTCGTAAGGACACCTTCTTTGAATGCGAAAAACAAAGTCGGTGAATGAATCGGCAGGATGTTGGTACCGCCGATGATCATGATGACGATGAAGGCGACGATGACCGGTGGTATGCCGGCGATGTGGGCAAAGGAGACCATCACGGGAAATATGACGATGACTGCGGACGTCGGGACGATAAATATCATTCTGAATAAAAATATGATGCATGTGATGATAATGATACTGACAAACATACCTGCATCCTCAGGAACGATGGTGATCAGCTGTTCCGCGATGCGTCCGGCTGTGCCATTTTCATCCATTACGATACCTACGGACAATGCGGCACCGATCATAAGGAAATTTTCCCACGGGAACGACCGGATATCTTCGTTTTTAATCAGCCCGATGCCCGGCATTGCATACAAAACGACCAATATCATCGGCGGCAGCAGCACCGGAACGTTTTCCGGGCTGGTCAACACCCATGCCGATATCATCAGGATGAATGTGACGATGACGAACCAGAATGATTTCGACGGTTCATATTCATGGTAATCATATTTGACCTGCTGTTTAGATCGATCAAAATCTGCATCACTTTCAGATGGATATGAAAATTTGAGATAATACCATGCAAATATACTGTTGACGAGAAGTGCACACCACATCGGCGGCGCGACGATGATGAACCATCCAAGCCAGCCGATGTTCAAAATGTCATAATCGCTCAAGAGCTGTGCGGCCAGTATCGGATAGCCGCCGCCGGTGTAGACGATCATCGTGCTGTTCTGGTTGACAAAACCCATCACATACATCGCATACTTTTTGAACACGCTCTTATCTGGAAAATCAAACGCATCGTTCAGACTTTCAACAAAAGGCAGAATCGTCTTCAACCTGGCAAATGCCGAGGGCATGAATATCGGCAGCAGAGACATCAATAACGGCAGGAACATCACGATCCTTTTCGGACTGATATTTTTAAGCTTCAGCAGCTTTGCCGATATCAGCTTATCCGCCTCGGTTTTTATAAGTACATCACTCAATATGGATAGGATCAGTATGAAATAGAGCGCAGATTTAAGAAACCCCGCCATCGCCTGTTCGGCCGTATCCGTCAGATTGAATAATATGATCAGCAACAGCAGCAGAATGCCCGCAGCACCTGTCGGAATCTTGGATATCGTCCAAAGATATATCGCAATGAGCAGCAGTACGACTGTACGTGACTGCTCGGCATTATACCCATGAAGGATAGTATCCGGTGCAAAGACTGCGAAAAACAGGATGCCAAGAAGAATGACCAGATGGATAAATATATTTTTATACTTGCGGATAAAGCCCATAATCATCACCCGTCCAAAACGGAACACAATATAATAGTATTATTTTACCCTTTTTGTGTCATGTGAAATCATGGCAATGATCCAGCAGCCTAAATGCTTTTCACAAATGATTCAACATCCGTGAAGAGCGCATCCGGCTGATCGCTGAATTCCGCCGTCTGGATGTTCGGCAGCCAATGCGCCCCGACCGTGTAAAGCCCCGCTCCCTTGCCTGCAGTGATATCCGTATCACTGTCACCGACGAATATCGCCGCATCCCGATCAACACCCAATGCGTCCAGCACGTCAAACACCCCTTCCGGGTCCGGCTTGAAGCGCTCCACATCGTTGCCCGACACCGTATAGTCGAATACGTCATCCATCTTGAGGAATTCCATCGAAATATCAAGACTCCGCCTGGACTTCCCCGTTACGACCGCGAGCTTATAACCCTTCTCCTTGAAATGTTCAAGCATAACATGGACAGCGCTGTCCGCTTTCACTAGACGCTCGTGGTTGTCCGTATATGTTTCGAAATAAAGTTCAATCGCCCGCTCGACATCATCACTCTCAAGATGCTCCCTGATGATTTCAGGCTCGATCGGTCCAAACATACTTTTTACTTCCTCATCACTGTAATGTTTCCCGTCGTAAGTTTCAAAAACGGTCTGAAAAGCATTGAAACTGTTCGGCAGCGTATCTGCAAGCGTCCCGTCAAAATCGAAGATTAATGTGCTGATCTTGTTTTTGTTCATGATTACACCTCTTATGTATGGAAAATACTTTACTCTGCATACGGATTATTTATCTATTGAGATACTTTGGCGTACTTTTTAAGAATTTCATCTTTCAGCTCTCTCGAAAAAATCAGTCCCTTTTCATAACCTTTGAGCAATTTTTTTGTAAAATCACTCGGCTTGCTTCCGTCGATGGCAGCCAGACCAACCGCAGTTCTGACATTACTTTGACGTTCATTAAGCCGTTCATTTTTCATAAAATAACCGCTCTCAATATTCTGTAACTTTATATGTATTCTATCATATACACAGCTTAACAAAACTTGAATGGATATCATTTCAGAAGCAAAAAATTCCTATGTTTACAGTTTTTTCATTTAATCCGTAAACATAGGAGTCATCAAATAAACCACTGTTTATTAATCGTTCAAGGCAATCTCAATCCATTTTTCCAGTGCGATGAGCGCATCAGGGTCTGCATTCTTAACTTCACGTTTCAAATAATCAAAATCAATTTCTTCGTGCGCAATTGAGATAAGATAAACACTATATTGTTGATTGTCTAGCCTGCCATAATCCATAACTCTGTCATAGAGAATATTTTCAATCGACTGTACGTAAACATATTTATTTTCATCAATTTTTAATTCAGTCACTCCATCGTAATCTGATGGATCCAACGCAGTGTCGACAAGATCGACAGCTACGTTTAATCGTTTATGTTTAAAAAGACGTTCTTTATTCTCAAAACCTAACGATAATAAATTCTCCTTTAAAATATCAGATGCAGAAGAGACAAAATCAATATCATGTGTGGTGTATTCACTGTTCGTATAAATTTCCATAGAAAAACCGCCGACGATAATAGGCATATCACTTTTACCGACCTTGTCTGACATGAGTTTGGTAATGATAGCTGCTACTTGAATCATACGGTCGAAGAGTTCGGCTTTTTCAGGAATTCTATCTAAATCTTTTCTGGCTTTATCGATGTTGTAACTCATTTTCTTTTTCCTTCATTTCTTCCAGAATTCGCTGCTTATTTGGATTTTTACGTGGCTTATCGAATGTGCGCACGCCAGGTTTGAAATCAGGGTTGACACGCCTGGCTGCCTTTATCGCCTGACTTCGTTTTTGAACATTTCTTTTACGTATATCAGATAGTTTAGCAATTTTCACTCTGACCACCTCTTACTAATCTATATATTCTATTATAATACTTTTTTAGAATGATTGGAAATTTACAAATTTAAGCTTGAAACTTTATAAAAAAGTAGGTTTGTATATCTCATTACTGATATAGAGTAAATATTTTGTCTTTCGGATAAGAACGTATATAAATACCATCTTTCTCACTCTAAATGACATGAAATATTTCAACTAACATCAACATAACAATCAATACTTCTAAATATAATAATTCCACACTGTTAGACCGTTCGCTAAAAACTCATTCAAAGATGATATAACAAATTTCTTAAAATATTAAAGTCAGATTTTCCAAAATTAAAAGGCATGTCTCCTGTAATCTTCAGGACACATACCTTCTATTTCATCATTTCCGGATTACGATACACCCTTGCCGCCTCTGACTGCTAGGGTACTAATTCTTTCCATGCCTGTAATAATCGGTTTGGCTTTAGCAATCAGTGTCTGAGTGGCTCCGAGTTCCAATGATGCCTGATGGGCCGCTTCATCAGACCATACTTCATAGACATACACTGCATCCGCTTCTTCCTCGGCCACACTGACGATATAGGCTTCACACTCTTCCAGGTCTTTCATCGATTCTGCAGCGTCAAGCAAAATGTCCACCAGCTGATCACGGTTCGCTTCATCGACGGTAAATTTTCCAAACAGGCTGAATTTGTCCATATTGTCCTCCTCTGGTACAGAATAAATTTCTTATCCATACCTCTGGTACAATATTTCCAAACACAATCGATAACAGATCACCCAGGACTTCATGTAAAACATCTATCGCCTCTCCCCCAGCACCTTGATCAGATGGCACGTACATTTAATGCCATTAAAGAAATGCTCCACTTTCAGATTCTCGTTCGGTGAATGGTTGTGCTGGTCGAAGTTGGCATACGGCATAATGATGGACGGTGTTTCAAGGATTTTCGTCCACACATAGTCAGGGAGTGAACCCGGCATGCTGGGCTGTACCAACGGTGTTTTGCCATAGGCTTCCCCGACCGCATCTGTCACCACCTGCACAATCTCCAGGTCGGAAGGTGTCCGTGAAGGATGCATGGCGCCTCTGTATGTCACTTCAATATCCGGGTCGAATGCATGGACGTGTCTTTTCACCTTGTCAAAAATATCTGCAGGATCCTGGTCGACGACGAGCCGCATATCGATATTGACCGTAGCGGTGGCCGGAATGATGGTTTTCGCATGATCCCCCGTATAACCGCTCCGGATGCCGGCGATATTAAACGTCGGTTCCATCGTGAGCCTGCGGTAGTACGCCTCCCCGTCCATGTTTAAATCTGTATAGCCGATTTTCTCACCGATGTCTTTTTCGTCGTATGGTAAAGAAGATAAAAGTCTCATATCCGTCTGTGAGGGGCCGCGAACGTTATCATAGAAACCGCTGACGTGTACGTTACCGTCCTTATCCTGCATGGTGTTGAGCAGTTCGATCATTTTCCACACCGGGTTCAGTACGACATTGCCCGTGTTTCCGGAATGGTTGTCAAAATCTGCACCTTTGACGGTCATTTCAAAGCTGAGCACACCTCTGACTCCGAGCAGTATGAGCGGGCTGCCGCTGTTATGGGACGAGCCGTCTGCGGTGTAGACAAGATCCGCTTCAAGCAGTGACTGATGGTCCTCTACAAATTCGGACAGATGGACGCTGCCGAGTTCCTCCTCGCCTTCGAAGATAAATTTAATATTGATCGGAAGCGATCCATAGAGCTCCATGTATGTTTTAATGCCTAACAACTGGGCCATGAGCTGCCCTTTGTTGTCGCCGGCCCCTCTCGCGTATATTCTGCCATCGCGAATCTCAGGAGTAAATGGATCGGACACCCAAAACTCCAGAGGTTCGACAGCCTGGACATCATAGTGGCCGTATATAAGTAGCGTGAAGTCATTATTATCGCTCATCAGCTCTCCGTAAACAACAGGATTACCCCCGGTCTCCATTATCCGGGTATCTATGCCGAAGGATTCCATATTACTTTTCAACACATCTGCGCAATGTCTGATATTTTCAGTGTCCGTACTGATACTTTTGATTTTAAGAAAATCAAACAGTAGTTCCATATACTTCTTCCGGTGATTATCTATAAAAGTATCCACCTGTTCCAGTGTCATATCCATTCCCCTTTACGTTTCAATCTGCAGTTATCATAATGTTACTATAATCGCCAACTCTAATTATAGAAACCCGGCCACCAATCTGAACCGCCACCCGTCAAGTAGACACTAAAATAATAAAACAGTTATGCAGCAGCCTGTGCCCGAAATTCTACCGGTGCCAGGCTGTTTAATTGTGCTTGTAAACGTTTGTGATTATAGAACTCAATATACTGCTCGATATCGCTTTCCAATGCCTCAAATGTGTGATACATCTTCAAGTCATAACATTCACACTTAAAATGACCGAAGAAATTTTCCATCGGCGCATTATCTGTACAGGTGGCCAACCTGGACATGCTGCGAGTCATACCGGCTTCTGTCGTGATTTGACGGAATGCTTTGGATGTATATTGGGAACCACGATCGGAATGGATCATTGGTGTGGCATCTGGATGCGTCTGAATCGCATCTTGAAGTTAGACTAGAAAATGGACACAGTAAATGCGGACGAATAGTATATAGTAAGATATCAATTTACGGAAGGTGTCCATTATGTCCAGAGGCAACAATTATGATAAACATGTTAAAGAAGAAGCAGTGAGTTTAGTGATTGATTCTGGAAAATCAATTGCCGCAGTATCCCGGGAACTGGATATTGCGAAAAGCACAGTAGGAAATTGGGTACGTGACTATAAGGATAATGGGACGGAATCGTTTGTTGGCAGCGGCAATTTGAGTCAGGAAAAACAGGCGGATAAGGATTTACAGAAAAGACTGAGAGATTTAGAAGAAGAGAATAAGATATTAAAAAAAGCTATGCGCATCTTTACCAACGACCAGAAGTAATTTACACCTTCATCGTCAACCACCGGCACGAATTCAGTGTGTCAAAGATGTGCAAAACCCTCGGTGTGTCCAGAAGTGGATTTTACCAGTGGCTGAAGCAGACCGAACCGCCACAGAAGCAACGAAAAGCAATCATCAAAGGAAAAATCAGACGGCTTCACAAACAGTCCAAATCACGGTATGGCAGCCCTAAAATCACCGCCTTGTTGCGACAAGAAGGTGTCGTCATTTCCGAACGGACTGTGACCCGCTACATGAAAGAGATGGACATTCGTTCCATCACGGCAAAGAAATATAAGGCCACGACGAATTCAAAACACAATCTGCCCGTGTACCCCAACCTTCTGAATCAGAACTTCACAGTCCGTGGGCGCGGCGAAGTCTGGGTCTCAGACATCACCTATGTCCATACGAAGGCGGGCTGGCTCTATCTGGCGACGGTGATGGACTTATTTTCCAGACGTGTGATTGGCTGGGCTATGTCAGATCGAATGACACAGGCGCTCGTCATACAGGCACTGAAACGGGCATTCCAGACACAGCCCCCCACAGTGGGTTTGATTCACCATTCAGACCGCGGCAGCCAGTATGCCGCCTTAGACTATCAGGCATTACTGCGTGAAAATGGTATCACGACAAGCATGAGTCGCAAAGGCAATTGTTATGACAACGCCTGTATTGAGTCGTTTCACAGCATTATCAAGAAAGAACTAATCCATCATGCACATTATCAGACCCGCGAAGCAGCCAGGATAAGCATACTTGAATATATCGTCAGCTTTTACAATTACGAAAGAATTCATGCATATCTCGATTATCTGTCACCCATCGCATTCGAAAAGAAATATGCCGGATAATTCCTTGATTCTGCACTTGAATTTTACGCGTTTCACAGAAAATCAGAAGCAAGT
>NZ_JCANUC010000025.1:0-31970 GCF_059568765.1 Lacicoccus kunmingensis DSM 17847
CGCGCTCGACTTGCATGTATTAGGCACGCCGCCAGCGTTCATCCTGAGCCAGGATCAAACTCTCCATAAATGGACAGCTCATCTGAGCTCGGTCGATACATTCAGTATCATCTTTGCGTGTTGTGTTGTTCGCCTCAACTTTGTGCTCCCATATAATAGAAGCTTTGTTCGGAATTAAACGTTGACATATTGTCATTCAGTTTTCAATGTTCTCGTTTTTCGACTGCTTTACTATCTTAACACACTAGCTTATCGAATGCAAGCATTAATTTCAAGTTTGTTTTTTTAGTTTTTGCAGTTGCCGTTTCAATCAATGTTTCGTTTTGACCCGACAAGAAATAACTATACAGGGTTTCAAATCATAATGCAAGTGTTTTTTAAAATTCTTTTGAATTTCTTTTTAGCCGCTTCACTTATAGCGCCTGCCTCTATAATCAGAAGGTATACTATAGGAAGAAACTATTTAATAACACCAGGTTATCCTCTGTGTATTTCTTTTGCTCCAGTCCGCCCCTCGTTTCACCGGGAAATGAACTAGACTTCTAACTATACCAGTAATATTTTAAAAATCAACCCAAAACTATTAAAAGTTTAAATGATTATACTTCCTTCTATAATATAGTAGTCTTTTAAAACTTACCGACGTCTCCCGACGAGACCTGTTCCCTTCTATATAGAAGAGATCTTTCCCTACGGCCCGCACATAAGATCGGTAAAACCCTGCCATGACGGCATTGACCGGGGTTTACCAGTATGAAACAATATAGTGGTTAACAAAAATCAGGGAGGGGATGAGTATGGCGGAAGATAAAGTGCAATCGAAAGGTGTGGTTACAGTCATTCTGGCGGCTACGTTTCTACTGACGTTCAGCCAATTTTTACTGATCACTGCTTTCCCTACCATAATGGCCGAGTTCGATATCAATGCCACACAGGTTCAGTGGCTGACGACGTCATTCTTATTAACCAGCATCATATTCATACCATTGTCCGGTTATTTATCAACAACCTTTTCTTCCAAAGCTCTCGTCGTGTTTGCCTTGTCCTGCATGCTCATCGGAACAATCATCGGCGGATGGTCACCGAATTTCGGTGTGCTGATTCTTTCAAGGGTCATTCAGGCGATTGGAGCAGGTATTATTCTGCCGCTCGTCCAGACAATATTATTAATCGTCTTTCCATATCACCGGAGAGGGTTTGCAATGGGCATGCTCGGGGCCGTCACAAACGTTGCCCCTGCTTCCGCCCCGTCAATTTCCGGTGTGATCATCGATATACTCGACTGGCGTTCACTGCACTGGGTGCTCCTGCCTCTGGTCGTCATTACTTTGATTCTTGCAATCTTTCTCATGAAGAACGTGTTGAAGAAAACTGATGTCAGCCTGGATATGACTTCCATCCTACTGTCAGCCATCGGCTTTTCATTATTCATCTTCGGATTGAGTAATGTGAGTATCTACGGATTTTTGGATGCTATGGTGCTCGCACCGTTACTCATAGGACTGTTCCTGTTGTGGTTCTTTGTCACTAGACAGTTTAAACTTCCGGCCCCTGTTTTAAACCTGAATTTGTTCAGAAATAAAACCTTCACACTCGCGCTGATTCTTATCTTCATCAATATGATGTTGCTTTTATCTACAGAAACGATATTGCCGATGTTTTCACAAACGGTACTCGGCACGAGTGCATTTCTATCCGGGTTTTTATTAGTGCCCGGGACCATACTGCTCTCCGTCATCACTTTCGTCTCCGGTTCATTATATGACCGGTATGGCGGGAGAACCATCGCAATCACCGGATTCGCAATGACGACGCTGTCCCTTGTTTTACTGAACACGGTAGGTATGGAGAGCTCTCCATATTTCATAATGGGATATTTCTGCATATTCATGTTCGGTTTCGGCCTAACATTGATGCCGCTTGTTACGATAAGCATGTCCGAGCTGGACGATGAAGAGATTCCACACGGTTCAGCGATCAACAATACCGTCCGGCAGTTTGCCATGACGTTCGGCATTATTGTTCTTACTTCAATCATCAGTATCACGGTAGTCAACATGAATGCCCCCGAGTCAGTTTCCACCTACTGGGGCACGACCTACGCTCTCGTTGTGATGGCCGTCCTCGCTTTTGCCGGCTTCATACTGACATTCATGCTGAAAGATAAACCAAGATATAAGTAAAATAAAACCATCTCTGTTTGCTTATGCATGCAGAGATGGTTCCTTTATTCCGGTTCATCAAGCGGCAGTCTGTACAGTTTATCATCATTTTCATCAGAGTCGTCAGCCTCTTCTCCGCATGCAGCGAGAAGTAATATGACCGGGATGAACATCAGCCGAAAGCACTTTATTTTCAAAATAGTCCCTCCTCCATGCCGTTACATCTCCAATAGTGTCTGTTATATTACAGAAATAATATAATACTGTTACAGAGCCGTTTATCAGTTGATTATCAAAGCAAAACGTTTTACCTTTAAGTTTAATCTGAAACAGGAGTGTGGTTCCTATGAATAACCCGAATACCACAGATGACATCAACATAAATGGTTTCTTCACCAAGATAGTCAGTCTGATGTTTATCTGTTCCGTTTTTGTAAGCAGTGTTGATGTTGTACCCGCCCAGGCGAGAGAAGACTTGGGTGCATCCGGGGAGGAAGCGAATATTGTACTGGATGAGGTATATCTGGAGTCGAGCATCGTCTCCACATCCGAAACAACGTCCATATTCGGCAATACTTTACCGGAAGCAGAAGTGGAAGTGACTTATTCGGATGGCATGACATATAAAACAACAAGTGATGCCTCCGGATACTATAAATTAAATAATCTGCCGCTGATGAACGAAGGAGATTTCATCGACATCACCGCTTCCGCAGGCGAAGTGAAAATGAGCGAGCATCTACAGATGGACAGATAATCATTTTAAAATATCTCTATGGTCGAACGCATCAGCCATAGAGATATTTTTATTTCATTCATTTATACACCGATTAAATACAGACATATCGGTATCGTCAATATACTGATCAGCGTCGTAATTAACGTCGAAAATGACACTACATTCGGTTTGACATTAAACTGGACCGCAAGCATTGTTGAGTTCGCTGCGACCGGCATTGCATTCAGCAGGATGAACACCATCTTCATCGTCTCATCGACAGGCATGACCATGACCAGTGCTGCTGCGATGATCGGCGATAGTACCATGCGGATGGACACAACCGCAGTCACATCTTTAAGGTCGAAGCTTTCTTTGGTGATACGTGCGAGCTGCATGCCTAAAATCAACATCACTACAGGTATTGCAGCATTCCCCGTCATTTCCACAATGTCCAGGATGCCCTGATCGAGTCTGATATTTGCCAGCTGGAAAATCACACCGACGATGGCACCATGAATGACCGGTATTTTAAATATATTGATCAGCGCTTCTTTTACAGTAATTGTCGCTCCGCTGCCGAATGAAGCGATAAATATGCCTACCGTGCTGATAACAAATCCGTGCAGCACCATAAGCACAATCGCATAGTCGAACGCAGTGGCCCCGAGCGCAAAAAGCGCGACCGGTGTCCCGTAGTTACCGCTGTTTGGAAATAAAGTCCCAAGCAGTATGGCCGAGACATCCTCCTTCGAAGATTTGATGAAATATCCCCAGATGACTGTGATGACAAGCAAAATCCCTGTCAGTAAAAAGGTAAAAAGAAATACATACAAATAATCAATCGTCAGTTCATTCCGGTAGAAAGTATTGAATGTAAGGATGGGTAATAATATATATAAAGACATTGATGAAATTGATTTGATATCAAATTTAAGTATTTTATCTGAAACATAACCCACTCCGAAAATCAGGAAAACCGGTAAAATGATCATTATTAAATCCATGAGGTCACACTTCTTTCTGTCATAGTTAACTGCGTTGTCATACCTCTATGATAGATGAAATTTTCAGTTAAAGGTACCCTTACATATCAAAAAGCCTGACTGATTCCAGCCAGGCTTCAAAATTTATGATTTATTTGTTCATGCCGCTCTTAACGTATTCCGCTACAGTTACAGTACGTGCCGCCTGATGTTTTACTGCACCTTCGACATCTTCGACCATTTTTCCGTCCTGATCCACAGTAACACTTGTCCCGTAAGGGTTTCCGCCTGCACCGAATAATACAGGGTCAGTGTAACCCGGTGACGCAATGATTGCACCCCAGTGCATCATTGATGTGTACAATGAAAGGATTGTCGCTTCCTGACCGCCGTGCGGGTTTTGAGCTGAAGACATCGCGCTGACAACCTTGTTGATTGTCTTACCTTCTGCCCAGATGCCGCCCTGCGTGTCGATGAACTGTTTCATTTGGGAAGGGACATTACCAAATCTGGTCGGTGTGCTGAAGATGATTGAATCCGCCCAGATAATATCTTCGGATGTTGCTACAGGAATATCTTTCGTTGCCTCCACTGTCGCTTTCCAACCTTCGTTGCCATCAATTGCTGACTGCGGTGCCAGTTCTTCGACTTTTAACAATCTCACTTCTGCGCCGGCAGTTTCCCCCGCTTCTTTTGCCCATTTTGCCATTTCATAGTTAGTGCCGCCCATACTGTAGAATATAACTGCCAAATTTATATTTTCCATATTTTCATTATTCTCCTTTGATCTGTTAAATAGTTTTTGAAAAAAGTTCATTTGCAATACTCACTTTCTATTCATCATTTTTACTCTGGTCTTTCCACGGTGAAAATTTCACCGATATCAGCATAATCATTTCCAGCGAGTCTGCTGACCGCTTTCAATTTTAATGGATCAATATAACCGTTTTGATAAATGTCTGGAGCGATGTGATAATGCTTCACCTTTAACAGAAGCAAATCCGTCGTTGGAATATTTTCTTCATTATATATGACCACATTTTCATACAGCTCTGTTTCATACCTTACTTTTGCTTCATTTAACCCAGGTGCTTTCACAACTTTGGAATCCACTGTTGTAAAGCTTGAAATATCAAGTTCACTTTCATCTTTCGACAGCGGTGCAGAAGTGTTATTCGCCTGGTCGACATTATCCGCATCCACGATATGAAGCACAGCGTCCCCGCTTTCCAGCACGTTCCTCGCCGTATCTTTACTTTCACCATTCTCACGCTGCACCGCTACAGAGAGCATCGGCGGATTATAAGTGACGATATTGAAGTAGCTGAAAGGTGCCACATTTACGATACTGTCATTAGATATTGTCGATACAAGCGCAATGGGTCTCGGGATGACCGAGCCAATCAAAAACTTCTTCTTTTCCTTTTCAGTCAGTTGTTCAGGGGAAAATCCGAGCATGATATCCGCTCCTTATATATCCAGTTTAGGCAGTGACTTCTCATATTCCGGCCTTAAATGTTCGTATTGTTCCGGCAGTTTCAGCGCAGTCCCAAGTTCTGACTTATCTTCATCGACATCAAATCCTGGGCCGACAGTCGCAAATTCAAAGACAACATTACCCTTCTCACCGGTGTAAATCGACTTGAAATAGTTTCTGTCTCTTACTTCCGTTACGCCAAAACCGTCATCTCTCAAAGCAGCCTGCCATTCTTTCAGTACATCCAAATCCGGTACGGACCATGCAATATGATGGACAGTGCCGATACCGAAACGGCCTCTCGGCTCTGGCGGTAATGAAGTGATGATATGATGCTTTTCCGGGCCGACAGTTTCAAAGTGCTGATTACCATCATCCATATCCATTTCTTGCAAGCCCATTCTGCCTGTCAGCAATTCTTTCGTCCCGTCCGGATCGCCGGACAGTAATTGTGCACCGTGGAACCCGAGAATATCATTGCTGTCAGAAGTTTCAGTGCCTTCCACAATCGCAAGATCGAGTGAATGGACATCGCTGAATTCAAGTGTTTTCGCTCCAAAAAATTCAGTTTCTTCAACTTCGATGCCATGGTCTGCCAGGCGCCCTTTCCAGTAACCGATACTGCCTTTAGGCACTCGGTAAGCAATTCTGCCCACCTGGCCGTTGCCTTTTTTGCCGACATTATCATTCGTCCACGGGAAGAATGTAATGACTGTTCCCGGTGTCACGTCCTCATCAGAGAAGTAAAGGTGATACACACCATTGTCGTCAAAGTTCACTGTTTGCTTAATCAACCTTTGACCGAGTACATCTCTGTAAAATCTCAAGTTCTCATTCGGGTCTCCTACAATTGCTGTAATATGGTGAATCCTTTGAATAGCTTCCATAATTCCATCTCCTGATTTATCATATATTATTATTTATCTGAGCGGCTTGTATCAAAGTGGCGCACTTGAGCTTCGATCTGCTCACGTTTCGGTTCAAGCATCGGCGGCAGTGCCAGACTTTCACCGAGTGTTTCATATGGTTCATCCCCCATGAAGCCCGGACCGTCGGTGGATAGTTCTATTAAAATATGGCCGACTCTTGCATATAAAGCTTCGAAGTAGAATCTGTCCACATTTCCGGAATGACCGACGCCAAGTTCATTATATTTCTCTTCCCAAGCTTTGATCGCATCGTGGTCCGCCACTCTGAAAGAAACATGGTGCACTTCGCCGTAACCCTGCTGTCCCTGTGTCGACTCGTCTTTTCTTAAGATGACCTGCCCGCCGTTACCGCCGTCCCCGACATCAAATACAGTCACATCATCTTCTTCAATTACAGGCTTCATATCATATATCGCCGTCAGCACTTGTTTGAAATCATCATAATAACTCACTGTAATTTCTATCGGGCCAAGTCCGTATATCGCCTTATCTTCCGGAACCGGCCCATTTTTCCATGGGGTACCCGGTGCAACACCTTCATTATTTTCATCTGAGAAAAGCTGGTATCTCTGGCCGTCAGATTCTTCAAATGGCAATACCTTTTTACCGAACAACTCTTTAATACCTTCATTTTTAACACCATGCTCATTAAAACGCTCGAGATAATATTCCAAGGCCGTATCGTTCGGTACTCTGAACCCCGTCCTCGATATTGAATTCGTTCCGCGGATCCCTTTAGGATTGTTCGGGAAGTCAAAGAATGTCATGTCTGTCCCCGGTGATCCGACATCGTCCGCAAAAAATGTGTGATAAGTCTGTATATCATCCTGGTTGACCGTTTTTTTAACAAGACGCATACCCAGTACTTCCGTGAAAAACTCATAGTTCCTCATTGCATCGTCCGTCATTGCCGTTACGTGATGAATCCCTAATAATTCTGTAGTCATATATATATCCTCCAAATTTAATTATCTCTAATTCGAGATATAAATTATAATTTTAAGCTTATATCAAAGATATAAACTTTATTTTGTCAATAAATGCTCTGCATGGGTGCCGATACGCTTCAATAAATTAATCGCATCTTCAACTTCGTCATCATTCCACTCATCGAAAATCGAATTAATCAGACTTTCCTGCTCAACCACCCGGCTATCCATGTATTCCTTACCCGTTTCAGTAATGCAGGCAAACATTTTCCGACGATCTTTTGGGCATGGCCTTCTATATAAAAAACCTTTGACCTCCAGTTTGTCGACAACGTAAGTGATGCTGCCGGCCCCGAGCAGAATTCGCCTGCCGATCGACTGAATCGGCTGGTCGCCTTTATGGTACAGCAGCTCCATCACTGCATATTCGTTTAAGTTGATATCCTTTTTCAGAAAATCCTGTTTGATGAGCTTTTGAACTGACTGGGAAGATTTGACGAATACCGTAAAAGCTTTAATACGCGGATCCTTTTCTTCCAAGACAATGCACATCCTTCATTATTTCGATTTTAATTATATTAAATTTAATATATTCGCTTTCGAGACTTATTATAGGACAGATGGAAAACTGAGTCAAGGAAGAGGTTTGGAAATGTGCAATGCTGTGCGATTTATAGGCAAATTAGACATAAGTCATAAAATAAACAGCAGGTTACGCCGTTTTAAGGTTAAAATCGACATGGGAGTCTAGAGATTATAAAGGTTGTGCCTGACTGTAATAATGTATAAAAAACTCCACCACAATCAAATGTGATGGAGGCTTTCATAAATACTCTTATAATTCCGTCCGGTATTCTATCGCCTTGGACAATGTCACTTCATCTGCATATTCCAGATCGCCGCCGACGGGCAGTCCGTGGGCGAGTCGTGTCGTTTTCAAGCCGATCGGCCTGACAAGTCTTGAGATGTACATCGCCGTCGACTCACCTTCAATGTTTGGATTGGTCGCAAGAATCAGTTCCTGGACTTCTTCATCTTTCAGACGCTCGAGGAGCGGCGGGATATTGATGTCTTCAGGTCCGATGCCGTCCATCGGGCTGATTGCACCGTGCAGTACGTGGTACAGTCCACGGTACTCCCGCATCTTCTCCATTGCGATAACGTCCTTTGTATCCTGGACGACACAGATGACGCTTCTGTCCCTTGATTTATCCGAACATATATAGCATGGGTCCACGTCAGTGATATGACCGCATACTGAACAGAACTGCAATTCTCTTTTCACTTCCATCAGGCTGCGCGAAAAATCAACAACGTCCTCTTCATTCATGTTCAAAACATAAAATGCCAGACGCTGGGCTGTTTTTGGCCCAATGCCCGGCAATTTCATGAAGCTGTCAATGAGCTTTGAAATTGGTTCAGGATAATGCATATTACATCATTCCTGGAATGTTTAAACCTTTAGTGTGTTTACCTAAACGGTCACTCATCAGTTCATCCGCTTTAGTCATTGCCTCATTCGTTGCAGCAACAACCAGGTCCTGCAGCATTTCAATATCTTCAGAATCTACAACTTCTTCGCTGATTTCAACATCCATGATTTCTTTCTGGCCGGATACAGTCACTTTGACCATGCCGCCGCCAGCTGAACCTATCACCGTTTCTTCTTTCAGTTTCTCCTGCTCTTCTTCCATCTTTTTCTGCATCTTCTGCATTTGCTTCATCATGCCTTGCATGTTATTCATTCCACCGCGCATTTATAATTCCTCCAAAAAATTAATTTTCATTTATTCATTATATATGATTATTATTATACTATAAACCTTTATTAATCCCTAGTTTCCACTATACTGTTGTCGAACAGTTCCTTGGCAACATCCGACGGCTTTTTCTCATCGGTTTTCACTTCCTGTTGTTTGTTGGATTTTCTTTCTTTGATGTAGTCCGCCCTCACCTGCTGCCAGCTCGATTGAGGCACACCCACGACCTGGACTTCCTTACCTATGATGGTCGGGATGATTGATTCCAGCTCATGCTTTTTCTTATCATCGTTATTGATAAGCTCGGAATGTACATCGTTATCAAATTTGATCAGCACGTGTGTATCACTTGCAGCGACGGGTTCCGAATCTTTAATCAGAGATCTTAAAGCATGGAATTTTTTATCTTCCACGTATTGATATACTCTCGGCCAGCCGTCTTTCAGCTTAACAATGTCGTCTTTGTTCGCCTTGTCCAGCACTTTTTCAATCTGGCTGATTGAATAACCCTTACCGCTTGTGCGTTTACTTTGTTGTTTTCTCACATCACTGTTTGACTGCGGGGCAAGCTGGGCATTTTCCAGTCGGCGTTCAAGTTCACTCAGTTTTTCTTCGATATGAGACAGGTCGACTTCAGGTGCTTCCACGACATTATTGTGTTTTGACAACACTTCAATCAGCTTCACAATGACCACTTCCAGGTGAACACTCGTATTCACGGAAAATCTCATCATGACCATCGCATCATTCAGAACGTCAATCATTTCATAAAGTACTTTATCTTCAACATTGTAAAACGCGATGCCTTCATTCATTTCATTCGAATGTTTCATCAAAATGATATCTCTGATGTAATAAACAAGTTCATGAATGAGACGGGTCGGATCCTTACCTTCATCAATGAAATGATGATACTGTATGAAAGCTGCTCTGGAGTCTTTATTTTCAATGAGTTTCAGCCACTCATTTAAAGAATCCTGCTTGATGCCGCCTGTAATCATCACTGCATCATCCAAAGTGATGATGTCGTTACTGTACGCAATCACCTGGTCCATGATACTCAGTGCATCACGCATACCGCCTTCGGCTGTTCTTGCGATATAGTCCAGCGCCTCTCCGTCGTATTCAATCGATTCGGATTCTGCAACATACTTCAGACGTTCAATGATCTCATTATTTTCAATCGCTTTAAAATCGAATCTTTGTGTCCTGGAAATGATGGTTGCCGGTATTTTATGAGGCTCTGTTGTAGCGAGTATGAATATCGCATGTTCAGGAGGTTCTTCCAATGTCTTGAGCAGGGCGTTGAACGCACCTGTTGTCAGCATATGGACCTCATCTATGATATATACTTTATACTGCGTAAGAGATGGTGCGTACTTCACTTTCTCCCTGAGACTTCTGATCTCATCAACACCGTTATTACTCGCGGCATCAATTTCTATCACATCGTTGGCACTGCCCTCCGTAATGCTCATACATACATCACATTCATTACACGGTTCACCATCCTGGCCAAACTGGCAGTTCAGTGCTTTCGCAAAGATTTTTGCGATACTCGTTTTACCCGTCCCTCTTGGACCACTGAATAAATAAGCATGTGATTCCTTATTTCTGATGATGGCATTCTTTAATGTTTTAGTCACATGTTTCTGCCCGACGACATCCATAAAACTCTGGGGCCGAAATGCACGGTATAACGCTTGATACTCCATTCAGCGGCACCTCCACTTTTTCTAATATCGTCCACTATTATAACATTAATGCCATGTCTTTTACGAATTAAAAAAAGACCGTATCTATAAAATAGATACGGTCTCATATATGTAGCCGTGCACCGCTTCCTCGAGAAATCAGAACAAACGTTACTTAAAACATCAGCTCAACCTCGGCAGCCCTACGGCACATGGGATGGGTCACTTAATGCTGCTTCCTTCCGGACCTGACATGATTCATGACGTCCCATTGCATAGGACCGAAGTCTCAACACCGATGAGATTAAGGCAGTCTTCACACTGATACCCTCAGAAGCGGGATTCAGCCTTGCTGGAGCGGCTTGCAAGTACAGGGCACCGCTAATTCCCCGCTTAGCACGGTACCTTACATAATAACAAAATTGAATTTATGATGCAAGGAATTATTTACTCCCCTGTGAATCTTCTTGAAAAATCGACGAATTTAAACTCACTTGCCAAGTGCTTTGACACGTTGTACTGGAACGGCGTCGCATCATTCAAATGCACGACAGATTTGACATTGGCCGTATACAGCGGCTGAATATTGCCGAACAGTTCTATATCCAGATCTGTCATTGGACTGAATGTAATTTCTTTTTGTGAATATGAAATTTTGTGCCCCAGTCTCTCTTCTATATATTCATAGATAGAACCTCCGGCTATTTCTTCTGTCAGCCCAGGCATCATATCATACATGAAATAATCCGTATCTATAATATGGGTCTTTTCTTCATACAGTCTTTGACGGATCAGCTGCCATATTAATGTTTCATCATTCAGGTTCAACGCCTCCTGAACGTTTGGACACTCTTTTGCCGGAAGTTTTTCTAAACTGTAGACTTTTGTATTATATATTTTCTCCTGCTGCTCCTGAACTTCTTTGAAACTTGTTAAATGGGATACAGTCAAGTGCATTGAAGGGTTGTAAATGATGACGGACCCTTTGCCTTTCATCTTCTGAATATAACCATTCTCCTGCAGCAGATTCAACGCTTTTCTGACTGTTTCCCGGGAAACACCGAAGCTCTTCAGAAGCTTATGCTCAGAGGGCAGAATTTCTCCAGGTTCATATTTACCTTCGACGATGTCACTCGATAAGGATTGATAAATTTGATTGTACTTATTTAAATTCATAGCGTCACCTTAGTCAATTCAATTTTAAATCGTTATTCCAATTGTAACAGTTATTTCTTATAAATCATCATTGTTTCAAAAGGTCTCAGTTCCGATATCTGATTATCGTAGTTTGAAATTAGAATTTCACCGTCGGCGTTCACACCTTCAGGGTAAGGTATCGATTTGTCACTGTAGTTTGAAATGACCAGAAGCGACTCACCGCTCAAGGTTCTTTCATAGACGAATAAATCCTTATCCTTCATCAATAAAGGCCTGATATCCCCTGTTGTCAGTATTTCCATATTATGGCGGAATTCAATGAGCTTTTTATAAGTATAGAATACTGAATTATTATCTTCAACAGCTTTTACGGCATTGATGTCAGAATAGTTCCTTCCCACTTCAATCCACGGTTCTCCATCGGTAAACCCGGCATACTTACTGCCATCCCATTGCATCGGAGTACGCGCGTTATCACGGGACTTATCTTTTAAAATTTCCATGACTTGCTGATACTTCAGCCCTTTATTTTTAAGCATGTCATAGGCGTTTAAGCTTTCCACATCTCTGTACTGGTCGATACGGTCAAAACCGGGATTCGTCATCCCAAACTCTTCGCCCTGAAAAATATAAGGCGTGCCCTGCAGGCCATGGAGGGATATCGCAAGCATCTTGGCACTTCTCAGTCGATTTTCCTCGGTATCATCCTTACCGAAACGTGATACTACTCTCGGCTGATCATGGTTGCACCAGAATATCGCGTTCCAGCCTTCTCCATCATAAATGCCGAGCTGCCACTTCATTAAAGTTTCTTTCAGCTGAATGAAGTCATATGGTGCCTTTGTCCATTTCTCTCCATTTGGATAATCCACCTTTAGATGATGGAAGTTAAATACAGAGTTCAATTCCTGTCTTTTCGGATTTGTATATTTTATGCAGTGGTCGATTGTCGTTGATGACATTTCACCTACAGTCATCACTTCTTTATCTCCGAAAGTCTCCTGGTTCATTTCATGAAGATATTCATGAATTCGCGGGCCATCCGTATAGAATTCTTTGCCCGGCCCGTCTGAATTCTCGAACGATCCTTTTGACAGCAGGTTCACTACATCAAATCTGAAACCGTCTATGCCGAAGTCTATCCAGTAATTGATCATGTCATAAATTTCATGACGGACTTTATCATTTTCCCAGTTCAAGTCTGCCTGTGTGACGTCAAACAGTCTTAAATAGTACTGATTTGTATCATCATCGTAACTCCATGCATTCCCGCCGAACTTTGATTCCCAGTTCGTCGGCGGCGTGTCATAAGTGCCATCTTTCCAAATATAATAATCACGGTATGGGTTATCTTTTGATTTTCTGGACTCAATGAACCACGGGTGTTTCGTTGATGTGTGATTGAAAGCCAGATCCATCATAACTTTCAAATCTTTTTTATGGGCTTCATCCAGCAATTCCTGTAAATCTTCTTTCGTACCGAATTGCGGATTGATTTCATAATAATTGCTGATATCATAGCCATTATCATTCATCGGTGATTCATATACCGGCGTCAGCCATATATAATCCACGCCGAGAAACTGTAAGTAATCCAGTTTCTGAATGATACCCTGAATATCACCTGTACCGTCGCCATTTGAATCATTGAATGATTTTGGGTAGATCTGATATACTACCGACTTTTTCCAATCTGATACCGCCACTTTAAAAAACTCCTTTAAATTTAGTCTACATCTACCATGTCTTTCGTCTTATCCTTGGCGAACTTTGAGAACAGAATCGTCAGTACAAACGGTACTACAATAGCAATCAGCATGCCAATCGAGAAAAGCAGCCAGAAACCTTCTGTAATCGATATGACACCAGGCACACCGCCGACACCGACACTATAAGCCGTCAGCATGTTCGCCCCGAAAATACCGCCGACTACAGCAGTCGTCAGTATCGCAGCAATAAATGGATATTTCAGCGGCAGATTCACACCGAACATCGCCGGTTCAGTGACACCGAGCCAGCCTGAAATCCCGGAAGTCATTGCCAGACCTTCTTCTTTTCTCTTTTTATTTTTACGGTAAACCATCCATGCGCCGAATGCTGCAGAGCCCTGTGCAATATTTGAAATTGCCAGTATCGGCCATAAGAATGTAGAACCTGTCGTACCGATAAGCTGCAGATCCACTGCCAGGAACATATGATGCATTCCGGTAATTACGAGCGGTGCATAAAACAGACCGTATACTGCTCCGCCGAGAACGCCTGCAGTTTCAAACAGCCAGATGATTGCATCTGTAACAAGCGTACTGCCCCATAAAGTAATCGGACCGATTATTGTATAAGTAAGAATACCGACGACAACCAGTGCAACCGGTGCGACAACAAGCAGTTTAAACATATCATGTACGCGCTTGTTCAGGAATTGCTCCACTTTTGCAAGTACCCATGTCGCAACAAGTACCGGAAGCACCTGTCCCTGATAGTTCAGCTGCTGAACTTCGAGACCAAACACATTCCATGTCGGAATTTCTGCAAGCTCTCCGGATTCACTGTCAAAAAGCCCATATTGACTGGCGAGGTCCGGGTGACACAATGCGACACCAAGTGCGATACCAAGCAATGGATTCCCGCCGAACACTTTCATCGCCGACCAGCCGATCAAGACCGGCAGGAAGATGAATGGCGCCACTGCAATGAAGTTAATCATGCTCGCAATACCTTCAATACCAGGGAAACGGGTAATTACAGAATCAGCTTCCCAGAAAAGCCCCTCCAACGTCAGCAGGTTGTTCAAGCCGAGCAGAAGACCGGCTGTAACAATCGCAGGCAGGATTGGAATGAATATATCCCCCAGCATTTTAATGAACCGCTGCAATGGATTCATCTTAGATGCAGCAGCCTCTTTCACTTCATCTTTGGAGCCGCCGCCCTTGCCTGTTTCTTCTTCAAAGATTTTAAACGCTTCGTTCACCGTACCTTGTCCGATAACAACCTGAAACTGATTGTTAGCCGCAAACGACCCTTTAACCAGATCGATCGAGTCCAGCTTTTCCTTATCAACCTTACTCTCATCATCGAGTGCCAGACGTAATCTTGTTACACAATGCGTTGCCGCATTGACGTTCTCTTTTCCACCGAGTGCTTCGATTATCTCCTTTACATCCTCACGATTTACTGCCATTTCACTCACCCCTTTATTTATATGAAAACCTTACCATGTATAGACATCTATGACAAGAAAACCCAGGACCGATTTTTGTATATTCAAAATATTCTTTCTTAAGTAAATTATATTTTATAACACAAAAAAACACCAGAACCAGCAACAGCTGATTCCAGTGTAATTTTAGGATAGGAAATATTTATTATTATCAGTTATTTTATTTATACCACATTTTCATAGATTAAAACATACTATTTTAATTTTTTCTCACTTTTTTGAATAATAGTACGAATAAACTGATTAAAGCAAACACAATACCCGTACCGATCAATGTCCAGTCCATTGAACTTAAAGAGCCGGTTTCTGCAGCCATTACATCTTCTTCAGTCTCCACAGGCTCAGATAGTTCTGGTTCCTCTTCAACGGGTGCCTCTTCTTCCGCTCCTGTCAAATTAATTTCCAACCCTCTTTTACTGCGGTCCGTCACTTCCAATTCCACCGTGGACTCGGAGACTTCATAATCTTCGGTCGGTTTTATTTCTATCTGATAGTCACCTGACGGTACTTCTTCAAATAAAAACCCCCCGTCCTCGTCGGTTGTAACACTCTGCTCATCAAAAGACTCGCCGCTTAATATCAGCTCGATGCCTTCGATGCCTTCTGCTCCTTCATCAACCGCTTCACCGGAAATGGAGAATACTTCCGAATCTAAAGTGTGCACATCGACAGAAGGTTCTGGTTCCTCGATTTCCACTGGTTCTTCTATCACCGGCACTTCTTCAATCGGTTCTTCATATTGGGGCTCAGGATCGACCGGTTCTTCGATGACCGGTTCCTGTTGTGCAGGTTCTTCATACTGTTCTACAGGCTCCTGCTGCGTTCCCCAATTGTCTTCATCATTATTGTAATAATTCTCATTGCCGTTGTTATTATTGTTGTTATTATTATAGTCGTTGTAGTTATCATTGTTATTGAAGTTGTCATTATTATAGTTATTATTGTTAAAATTATTATTGCTGCCGTCTTCATATGATTCTTCCTGTTCTGACCAGTTACCCTCTTCCGACGACTCCGTATAATCATTTTGCTGTTGTTCCTGATTATCATTCATTGATTCATTTTGCTCTTCAGTATTTTCATTATTGAAATTCTGTCCAGGCTGCAATGTATTTGCCATTGCCCCCGCCGGTAACAATACTAATACAAGACTGGATATTATAAAAAGCAGTTTAAACTTGATGATCCCCACTCCTCCATTAAGTTGTACATTATCACATTAAATATAACATAAATTGTATGTTTATTTACTGGAAATTGACAACCAAGGACGTTTATTTTCCCAATGGACTTTTACAGGGGTTTTATAAATATCACTCAGATTTTCTGATGTCAGGACATCCTCTTTTTTACCGCTGACTACGGCTTCTCCGTCTTTCATCAGCAACACATGGGTAATGACGTCCGTAATTTCTTCAATATGATGGGTGACATAGATCAGGTGGCTTTCACGTTCTTTAATATTCTCGGTAATACCGAGCACATCTTCACGCGACAATATATCGAGACCTGAACACGGTTCATCCAGGATGAGGAGGTCCGGTTCTGTCATCAGCGCACGTCCGATAATTGCGCGTCTTTTTTCACCCTGGGATAAGGTTCTGTAATACTTGCCGTGCAAATAATCCAGTCTCAAATCGGCCATTATACTTTCTGCCTTCTCGCGGTCTTCATCAGTCACTTCCTGATAAATGCCGAATGAGGAGAATTTGCCGCTCAGCACAATATCTTCCACAGTCTGATTGTTCAATGTCGCATCGAATCTTTCCAGCGCAGTTGAAACCACACCGATTCTTTTACGCATTTCGGGAATGCTCGCCTTGCCGAAAGTGGTGTCGAGTATCGTGACGTCCCCCATTGTCGGATAATTATAACCTGTCACAATGTTGAGCAAAGATGTTTTTCCGGACCCGTTCAACCCCAGGACCGCCCAATGTTCACCATTGTTTACCATCCAGTTGATATCCTTTAAAATTTCCTGTCCGCCTTTGATCCACTTAACATCCTCTATATTAATAATCTTATCCATATGCCTCACTCCAGTTAGATGTTTATCCCTATCATAGTCGTTTTTTAACAAAAAAAGAAGACAGGAGGCCCCTGTCTTCAAATTTTATTATTCTTCACCTTCTGTGAGTTCATAGCCGGCGTTCAGTACCTGCTCTTCCGACTGTTCCATACTGATGAATTGTGCATCTTCCGCCTCTTCGTCAAATTCAGAACCTTCGAGATCGGAGACTTCTGAAATGTCCGCTACAGTATAATCCACTTCCAGCGTTTCAATGACACCTTCACCACCGAATTCGATACTATGTTCAACGCCGTCTACACCTTCATAATCCGGCGATTGCTGCTCCAGCAGTTCCTTGGCCTGTGCTTCATTTTCTACACCAAGTGCTTCATAAGTAATATCACTTTCGGAAGTCTGTCTCTGCACTGCATCATCAATGTAATAGTAGACGAGCTCATTCACAAACCCTTCTTCTTCAAGTACGAAAGTTTTGGACTGTTCTTCGCCCGTTGCAGCCTCCTCTCCCGCATCCGCTTCATCGGAGTTTTCAGCTGCAGCATCGTCAGTGCCTGTTTTTGAATCCGTTTCTGTTTCTTCTGTACCCTCTTCAGATTCTGTACCTGCATCGGCACCATCTTCCTCTGCAGTGCTTTCAGATTCACTGTCCGATTCAGTTCCTTCTTCAGTACTGTCCTCAGATCCTGTTTCTTCATTTGATTCACTGTCTTCAGATTCCGTTTCTTCCTCAGAAGCAGAACCGTCAGTGCCTTCTTCTGCCGACTCTGTTTCCTCAGGAGCGGCTTCATCACCTGTATCTGTTTCTTCTTCACCATTGCCGCATGCTGCAATGACGAGTGCTATGCCGCCGATAGAACAAAGCTTAAGTAATTTTTTCATAAAAATTCCCCTCCGGTTGGGTTTAAAAAGATATTCAACACGTTAAATAAAATATTTCGTGAACAACACAATCTATATTTGCCCTCGTTCTCTAATTGTTAAACAACATATTTCATATTTAATGATTAATCCTGCAAAATAAAAAAAGTTGCAGTAAACCTGTATGGTTTTCTGCAACTTTGAGTTCTTAAAATTATACATCAAACAAATTGTTGAATGATTCCGCCATCGTCGGATGGGTATAAATATTGTTTTTCAGCGCTGTTGCGGTAATATCGTGGTCGATAGCAAATTTGACGATGTTGATGATTTCCTCGGAACTTTTACCGTAAAGGCTCGCACCGAGTACTTTGTCCGTATCTTTATCAACGACTGCCTTGAATACGCCGCGCGCATCACTATTCACTTTATGACGCGGAATTTCTTTCACCGGCACTTTGCCTTCCGCCACTTCATGGCCTTTTTTCTTCGCTTGCGAAGCAGTCATGCCGACTCTTGAAAACGGCGGATCGATAAATACCGTATACGGCACTGCACCGCGGTTTTCAATTGTGCGTCCGCCGTTACCTTTCAGCTGATCATAGACGATTCTGAAATCATCCAGTGAAATGTACGTAAACTGCATACCGCCTTTTACATCACCGACAGCATAAATATTTTCAACTGACGTCTGCAAATTATCATTCACTTCCACTGCACCTTCATCATCCAACTTCACACCGGCATTATCCAGTGCGAGCCCGTCCGTATTGGGTATACGGCCTGTAGCCATCAGCATTGCATCCGCTTTAAACTCGCCATTATCCGTTTCAACCAACACCGAGTCACCGTCATTGGAAACTTTAGTCGTTTCCGTACCGCTGACAAATTCAACGCCGGCTTCCACCATATCATCATAGACAGCGGTACCGATATCCTTGTCCTCTTTAATCAGCACATGCTCTGACCTGTCGATGACGGTCACTTTCGTTCCTAATTTAGTGAATAAAGAGATGAACTCCAGCGACACATAACCCGCACCGAGAACCACCAGCGAATCCGGCTGATGATCCAGCTCCATAATGCCTTCTGAATCAAAAATATTTTTAGTGGTATCCATACCTTCGATGCCCGGTATATTACTTTTTGCCCCTGTATTGATGACAATCGTCTCTGCGGTCAATTCCTCTTGAACATTTTCTCCGTCTAATATTTCAACGGTTCTATTGTCTTTGAAACGTGCCGTCTTCGTATAAACATCAACGTTTTCATTGTCTTCAAGATTAGCGTAGTTCTTTTTATTCAACGCATTCACAACATCGATTTTTCTGTCCATCGCGTCTTTAAAGGATGCGCCCCGTCCAGCTTCTTCAATCAGTGTTTTCGAAGGGATACAGGCAGTATTGATACACGTACCGCCGTACATTTTACTGCTTTTCTCAATAAGTGCCACTTTTCTTCCGTCATTGCCGAGAGCACCCGCCAGTGTCTTACCGGCTTTGCCAAAACCAATAATAATGATGTCATAACTCATTTAACACCCTCCATTAATAATCAATACTATTTATATTCCCCGTATTGATGATTCAAAACCAGGCAGGGCGTGTGGAAGATTACGGCCAGAGCAGGTGCTTACTCCATTGTCCGTGACTCTTTTCATATTCCAGGCGGATGTGCGCGAGATCATTCCTCGCCTGGAAAAACTCCATCTTTTCAGGAATCACTTTATATAATGTCCACGTTTTATAGGCTTCTTTATCGGTTTTAACCAATTCCACCGCACGCCGCATCTCACGGTCCAGTTCGTCCATACTGCCGAGCATTTCACTCTGCCTGGCGATGATCGACAGTGCTTTCGAAGTATCGTTCCTTCTGATGAAGTCTTCCCTGTTCTCTTCATCTTCGGCAATTTCCACCCGGCCGGCAATACGGATCTGCCTGCCGACCTCCCCCCAGTAGAAGGTCATTGCCGCATTCTTATTATGTTCCAGATTTTGTCCTTTAAGACTTTCAGAATTTGAACCGATGATGAAACCTTCTGCGTCCATATCCCGCAAATTCACAATGCGGGCGCTCGGCACACCCTCTGCATCCGCCGTACTGAAGACGAAAGCACTCGGTTCCAATACCTCGGCATCCACGGCATGGCCGAACCAATCATAAAAAGTCTCCAACGGACTGTCCGGTGCATCTTCAATTTTGAATTCCGGATAATCCCCGGACAGGGCAGGATTTTTATAAATCAGTTTTTTTATATCCATATGATATCTCTCCTCACATTGAATACCATGATACCGGGATAATATATATTTTTACAGCAAATCATCAATTAAGTTTTGTAAAATAAAGAACACCATGCAATGATCATCCTACACGGTGCGCTGTATTATATAATTCTATTCAACAGTCAGACTGACTTCTCCAAGGTTTTCGAAACTTGCCTTGAAGCGGTCGCCTTTCTCAATATCCACTGCCTTTGTCAATGCACCGGCAAGTATGAACTCACCCTTTTTGAGGGAAATGTCATATTCACTCAGTGATTTTGCCAGCCATACGACAGCTTCGAGCGGATTGCCAAGTACGGCTGAGCCGTATCCTTCATCCAATTTCTCGTCATTTTTGAAAACTTCCATTTTAACATTCGGAAGGTCGATATCTGACAGGTTTTTCCGGCCTTCACCGATAATCATTCCCGCTGATGAACCATTATCAGATACCGTATCCTCGAATTTTATTTTCCAGTCCTTTATACGGCTGTCGATCAGTTCTGCGACAGGCACTGCAGAGTCAATGGCATCAATGACAGTGTCCATGGATATGTTGTTGCTGTCGATATTTTTTTTCAATTTGAAACCGATCTCGAACTCGACCCTCGGCCAGATGAATGCGTCACTGCTTATCGTTGAATCATAAACCATATCATCGAATATATGACCGTAATCCGGTTTATCCACACCCAACATATCCTGCATCGCCTTACTGGTCAGCCCGATTTTTTTACCGACGATTTCAGCACCGTCATTCAGACGGTTGTCCACGTAGGCAAGCTGCACACCATATGCTTCTTTTTCCGTCATATCAGAATACTGATCTGTAAAACTTTCTATAGGTGCTCTGTTCTTCTCTGCATTGTATATATCTAGTCCAAGCTGTTTCACATCCATAATCCATGATTCACCTTTCTAGTTTGCTACTAGTTGATATTTTGTACTTGATGCCACTTTATTCTTCCAGATGATACTGATATTTCTATAATTGATCTTGTTCATCAGACATCTTTTCGTGAAATAGATTTTGCGGTCATCATTATCTACATGAATCTGACTATCGTACTTTATACCGCCGATATCTATTGAAACATCGTAGATGCCATCGCACGGCAGCATATAATACGCTTCCAGTTCCATATCACCGTCTTTGACATTTAAACATGTACGGTACAATCTGCCAATCATATTCGACAATTCAGACATTCTTCCGTCGGCAATCGCGTTGCGTATTCTTGTAGAGCTGATTTTCTCACCCTGATACTCGACTTTCTCCACCGTCGTCGTTGTCACTTTATGTCCGGAATCGCTAAAGATGGTATCAATACTGCCGGTGCCTTTGAATCCGTATGAGAAATCATACCCTGCAACCGCATGCCGGGTCTTCAAGTTCATCAAATATTCCTCAACATACTCTTCTGGAGACAATGAAGCGAAAGTCTTTGTAAAATCAATGATATATAAAGTGTCCACATCCAAAGTCTCAAGCACTCTGATTTTCTCTTTCAGCGGAATTAAATAATCCACTTTATCCTTGCCAGCAGACAACACTTCTCTCGGGTGAGGGAAAAAGCTCATGACATTTGTGGATACACCACGTTTTTCCGCCTCACATTTAGCTGTTTCAATCACTTTTTCATGCCCTTTATGAACACCGTCAAAAAAGCCCAATGCGACAACATTTTCCTTAGCCCGCTTCTGCCAATATTCAAGATTTTCTTCATTGATGAAAATGACTTCCATTTAAAACGCCTCCATTAAAAAGTTGGCTTACTTAACAGTTTCTTCAACCAGTTCCAGGTTTCTATACTTACCACAATTGAAGATTAACGGCTCGCCGTCAACAACTTCAAATTCGTTCACTTTACCGATAAACAGTACGTGGTCTCCTTCAACATGTTCATTGTACACTTCACATGACAGCTGACATAGAGCATTCTTTACAACAGGCACATCTGCCAGTCTGTCGAATTCAAACTCATCTTCGAACGCCTTCTGACCCGCGAATCTCATTGATTCGTCCTGCTGCTCACATGACAGAACGTTGACTGAGAACTTCCCGCTCTTTCTGATGCGCTCCAGCATATTCGCCTTATCGCCGATTGAGATGACAATCAGCTTCGGATCCAGTGAGACTGACATGAACGCATTTGCAGTCATTCCATAAGTTTCACCGTCTACTTCTGTCGCTATAACGTTGACACCTGTTGCGAATTTCCCCATTGCATTTCTAAATAATCTACCATCTTCCATAGAATATTCCTCCTAATTAGATTCTTCGCTCACTTTATTTGTAATTGTCTTGTTAATCTCTTCTTCTTCCGTCTGAACACTTTCTTCTTTATCTTTGCCAAGAATATTCGTCTTCTCTATAAGGAAATAAAGTACAAATCCTGATGCAAGCGCAGGTGCTGCACCATACAAAGCAAGTATGATCGCCATAAGACCCGCTACGCCCATCTCATTTTCATTGCTGACCTGTTTCATACCAATGGTAATACATAAGTAACCGGTCAGTATCAGTGTAAGAGATAGTGCAATCGGCAAAAACGGTGTGAAAAATGACACGATAGGCAGTATCAATATTCCTACTGTAAAAGCTATCAGCATTGTATTCGCACCCGAATAAATGGAATTCATAGCTTTTTTACCGTAAGTATACCGCTCTGCAACCGATGCGGTACCCGCTGTAAATATCGGCCCTGCCATACCCGGATGCGGTGCAATAAAAGCATTCAGTAAATTTCTTAATGCAGTAATTTTATGCAGGTTGCTGAACGTGTATTTTATTTTTTCATCCGGTCTGGATTTCTCTGCACGTTTCATCAGCTGATCTCCGACAATGATGTCTCCATATGCAATGATATATGCCATTATTGCAATCGGAATGGCTTGAATAAACATCTCAACACTCGGTAAACCGATTACAAAAGGAGTAATGGCCCATACTTCCTGAAATGCGAGTGGTGTAATGCCCCATTCAATTGTCGGTACGTTATATTCTCCGACCAGTACACCAACGATAATTGCAACGAGAATTGCCGGTAATATACCGTAATTGGCAATATTTTTAACCCAGATGTGACTTTTGGTCACCTTCTTGAAAAACATCGAGAACATGGTGAACAGGCAAAGAATCGCTCCGATAGTAATTGCAATCGGAGTCTCGGACATTCTGCCTCCGGGCTCAAGTTCCGTCATGATTGCTGCGATACCTGCACCTATTAATATCCCCGCTTTTAATGAATTCGGCAGTTTTGACACGACTTTTTCCCCAATCCCGCTGAATGCAAATATGAAATATATCAAGGCAAGTACAATCTGTACCGCAATGATGGCGTGAACCGCTTCAGTCCCTGTCTCATAACCCTGTAGAAATACCACAATGAGAGGGATGAGCGCAGTAATGAACCCCGATACGAACGGGACCCCCATGGATGAAGGCAGCAGCATCAACAGTTGGTTGATGACTGTGATTGTGACCGCTGCGCTGAATGATATCCCCATAAAACTGGTCATGATCTCGACCATGCTTAAACCTGCTGTAAATAAAACCAGACCTTGAAAGAATTCAGCCTTCTCAATTCTGTAATGTAAGAATGGTAATCTGATTTTCATCGATCCCAATGGCCAATACGGCTGCTCTTCCCCATCTTTTCTTTTATAGAAGCTCAAATCAATTTCCCCCTTGATGATAAGTCCCGGATGAAAAACTCATCCAGGACATTTTCTTAGTCTTTATACGGCTCCAGGAAATCGATAATTACTCGATTAAATTCTTCTACCTGTTCCCACTGCGGCCAATGACCTGCATCTTTGATCACAGTCAGTTCTGCCCCGGGAATCATGTCTTTTATCGGTCCTGCCTGCTCTACAGTTGAAGTCGGATCATGATCCGTCCATGCAAGAAGTGTCGGCGCCTGAATTTTACTGCACCAGGAAGGATCCCAGATATACTGCTTTCTTGCTTCCGGTTCCTGGAGATAAACAATGTTATGCACTGCTTCCTGGTAGGAAGGTTGAGTGTAAATATCATAACGGACTTGAATAAGCTCATCCGTCACGACGCTTTTATCGTACATCAGCCACTCCAGACGTGTTTTTACATTTTCATAGTTCGCTTCAAGTACAGCTTTCAAAGTAGAGGCTTTCAGTCTTTCCATTACTTCAGGATCACTGTTTACGTTACCTGGAGTGTTAAGAACCATCGCCTTGACATATTCAGGGTGCTCTGCTGCAAACCAGCCGGATACCCAGCCGCCAAGTGATTCGCCGGATAAAAATACTTTTTCATGACCCAGAGCTTTTATAACATCAAACAGATGATCACTGTATGCATCAATGCCATATGGTTTATCGGGTTTATCTGTATACCCGTGGCCCAGCATATCCACAACATACAATTTAAAATGTTCTGCCAGTCCTCTTACATTTTTGCCGTATGCCTCGATGTGACCGCCCGTACCGTGAAGTAAAATAAGCGGCTCTCCTTCTCCTGCTTCGAGCACACGTGTTTTTACACCGTTAGCATCCAAATAAAACAACTTAAACTCTGTATCTTGTACTTCTGTCCAAAGTGACATAAATAAAAAACCTCCACAATAAATTTTTATATCTTAATTATTAACTTTCGAACCGACCCAGTCTTTATTCACAGGTGTCGTTTCAAAGAACGCATCCGGTACGGCCGGCCCCCACCATAATCTGCCTTTTGAATCATAATCTTCTTTTGTCCATCCGATTGGCGGGAGATCCTGGTCACGGTTATAGTCACCGGAATAGATCTCTATTCTGTGGCCGTCAGGGTCTCGGATGTATAAGAAGAATGCATTGGATACGCCGTGGCGGCCCGGACCATATTCAACCGCGTCACGGTAGCCGGCATCCGCAAGTAAATCGGCCGTTCTTACAACTGCCGATACGCCGTCAACAATGTAAGCGATATGGTGAAGCGCCGTTTCTTCCTGTTTAACAAGTGCAACGTCATGTGTTGACGTTTTCGCTCTTGTCCATGCAGCAAATTTTTCATCGCCATCCTGAACGTATTCTGAAATGCTAAATCCTATTTTCTCCCAATACTTCCATGCCTCGTCGACACTTTTCACACGCAGGTTCATGTGGTCGATCCGAACTGGCGGAATGCCATTGAAGATATGTGTATTTCTCATTGGCAGTTTCTCAACGCCTGCCCTGCCTCCTCCGACATCCACCTGCTTCATGGAATGATAGAATTCCACCGGGTGTCCGCTCGGTTCAGCGACACGCAGCGTGCGGCCCCGGCCTGGATGTACATCTTCAACCATTTCAGTTTCGATGCCCATTTCGTGATGCAGTGCCTCAAGTTCGTCTAAATATTCTTCACTTGAAACTCTCAGGCCGAAATTTGCAAGTGCAATATTTTCATGTTCTGTAAGCACCAATGTATGTGCATCAAATTCATCTGTCGCTTTCAGATACAGGCTGCTGTCTGTTCTATCTCCTTTAATGAATCCTAAAGTATCCACATAAAATTTTTCTGATTGATCTAAATTTGAAACGTAGAGCTCTATTTGTCCAAGTCTTAATATCATAGTTTTTCACCCTTAGTCATTATTTAATTTTTTAACCTCTGACACCACTGTCAAATCCGAATAATTCCTGTCCATATGCAGCAACTGCATCTTCATTCAACGATGTTTTATGTGTTGCAAGTGAAACAAGATCTCTGAAGAACAATTCTATCGGGCCGCCTTTATACAGTGCACCACCGCCCAGTGTCAAGATGATTCTCATGCCGATATCCACACATAGCTTGATCAGCTTGGTACGGATTGCAAAAAATTCTGCATTGTCAGTTTTACAGCCATCTTTTTCGTAATCTTCCAGAAGATTGATATATTTATCGAGCATCGCTTCCGCAGCAAGAAAGTCCTGAGATATTTCCGCCACTACACGCTGGCTTCTTGGTGATTCGCTTTCATGGATGCCATCCATCAGGCGGTATCTTTTTTCAGTCTGTTTTTTGAACTCTTCTATCATTCTTTCAGCAGCACCTACAGCCATTACCGGGAAACCGAAATAGAATGTAGGGAACAATGGCTTATGATAGAACGGGTAATCTTTTTCATAGTTTTCCATAGGTGGTCTTCTTGTTTCTTCCGCTTCAGCCACTTTAAAGATTCTTGAATCGGGAACAAATACATTTTCCAGAACAACCTGGTTGCTTCCGCTTCCTCTTAAACCGAAAGTGTCCCAGTTTTCGACGACTTGCAGTTCTTTTCTCGGTACTATTGGCAGAATGAATTCTTTTTCTCCTTTTTCATTCTCCGCTTTCAACCCGACACCGACCCAGTCAGCATGGTTGACGCCACTTACGAAGCTCCATTTACCGCTGATGATATAACCGCCTTCTACACGTTCACCTTCACCGATTGCTGCGAAGATGTCTGCGATCAGTCCGCCTTGTTCATAGATTTCATCCTGACCTTCCTGCGGCAGATATGCCGGAAGCATATTATGAAGCGGATATAAGAATGATAACCAGGCAGCAGATAAATTGTAATTTGAAACTGTGCGCAGAACTTTAACAAATGTTTTTAGATCTACACCCGGTCCGCCCTGGTTTTTAGGGATCATCATCTTAGTAATGCCCACTTCTTTCATCAGTTCGACGACTTCTGGTGACACACTTGCATTTTCTTCAGCTTCCTGTGCTTTTTCTTCAGCAAGTGCTCCGACCCGCTTCGCACCTTCTATTAGTTCTTCTTCGGTCAATGCAGAATAGTTTTTAACTGATTGTGTCATTTTAAAATCTCCTTTTTTAATTTTCTGTCTTGTATGCGGTTTCAAGTATGATTCTCATTGTAGATGATGACTTTTCAGAAAACTAGAACACGGAATGTCAGACATTCATTTAAAAATGAACACTTTTTGTTACATTGTGATTTAGTAATCAATTCGCTGTTCCAAAAAAAGAAGCCGCCTTATGAAAGGTCGACTTCTCTAATCACTATAACCGCTTTTATTATCAGCAGCAGATGATTGCTGATGTTCGGATCTCTTAAATCCTTTTCAAGCAGTTCTTCTATTTTTTGAATCCGGTGTCTCAGACCACTCATTGATAATGCCAGATCGGCTGAAGTATTCTTCAGGTTACCACCGTTCGATAAAAAGTAGTAAAGCGTTTTTAACAACTCAATATCTATATTCCCTTCACTATCCTGAAGCCCTTTCAATTCTTCATCTGCAATGTATTCGATACTTTTCTTATTGTTGGCATTGATCAGCGCACCGACTATACCAAGTTCTTTATAAAATACCACTTCATTTTGGACAGCGAGACGGCTGGCTATTACTGCCTCTTCCAGCCCTCTGCCGGTATTTTCTATTCCTTTATTTACATTGCTGATGCCGATGACAAGCCTATTGCCGGAGATTTTCTCAATCCTTTTCTTGTAGTTCTTTACTGCCCCCGCGATTTTATCAGGAGACATAATCATTGTGACGACCCTGTCATTGATAATCGCAGTCAACACCGTTTTGTTTAATTTTTGGAAGTATGTATATGTTTCTTCCTGTACTTTTTCTTGGAATGAGAACTCTTCTTCAATGGAATCAAATGGTTTATCCACTTCCAGGACGAATATTAAATATGAATCATCAAAATCAACACCGATGTACTTACCTCTTCTCAAAAGCTCTGACTTAGAACCTTCCTTATGGATCACCTGTTCCAAGTAGTGCCCCTTCATACGGCCGAGTGTCTCGATTTTCGCTTTTTCATTCTGCATGATCAGAGCGACAGTATTTGCCAGATGATCCAAGTATAAATGCTCCTCATGATAGTCTGAATGCGTCCGCGGACCCGTAATTGTCGAACAGTACCCGAGTATTTCCCTTTCAACGACTATTGGAACAATCACTCGATGATAATGCTTAGTTTTATGGACATACTGTTGGAAAGGAAACGAATATTTCCCTTTTTCCTCTATAAGAAATTTCGGGATATCCTCCTCGCTGTCACGTTTTAGGTCCTCGATATCACCAACTGAAAATCCCGCAGAAGTAATTGTTTCAAATTCAAGGTTATCAATCGTGAGCGGCATATCCGTAAACTCATAGGCGGTTGTCACTATGGAGTTTAAGTCTCTGCCGTTAACCACCGCTTCAGTCAATTCTTTTTGAAATTCAGATAAGGAAGTGATGAACTCAGTCTGTTCCAGCATCTGATCGTATGTCACTTCGAGTTCCTTAACAATCGGTGTCCTGTCCATGAGCGCAACAGGCACATGATCCACATCCCCCTGCCAGTCTTCTTTCGGACGGATCATCCATTGACATGCATGATCACCGCAGGCTACACATGTGATTTCTTTGGCGATCAGTACTTTATTGAAAATAGTAGACATCATACCACTCGAATATCCTGTCAGAGTGTGACAGACGGGAGTATCGGAGGCGCCCAGGCGGGAAAGGTGTTCCCTCGCTTCGTACGAACCATGCCACTCGCCTCTCCCGACCAGTGTTTTAAGAGTACCGTCCTCGTTATATTCGATGTCACATCTATGATCAATGCCTGTTATATGGCCATTTCTTATATGTTCCTGCGGCCCGTCAACAACATACTGCTCCAACGGCTTTTTAATTTTCAGCAGTTCATTGGCATCCTGTACACCCATGTCCCAGCCGAACTGGAAAAGGAAGCTCGCCAGGCGTGAAGCACCGATGTGCTGAACAATATTCTGACGTAATATACCCATTGAAGATTTGGACAATCTGAGCTTGCTGGTATCTTCCATCCTTCCGGGTTTGATACGATTCTCCCCTACAGAAACTTTCATTAAACCATCCCCTAAAGAAAATTATTTGATTTATGTTAAAACCATTTATCTGTTTTCAGAAATGTTAACATGATATTAGTCAGTTTAGAAAACGCTTTCTATTTTGTCAATAAAGAACACCAGACTGGGATTTCAGCCTGGTGGTTAATTCTCTTATAAATTTATGCGAGCAGTTCCTGTCTTGATTTTTCGTGCTTATCCAACATAATCTGTTCAGGATTGATGCCTTCATTACGCAGAGTCGCGATGTTTTCACTCAGGAATTCATCACTGCCGACTACATAAAAGAGTCCTTCTTTATCTTCTGCCAGCTGTTTTACACGATCATAATAACCATTCCGGTTATCCATGAATTCTGAAGTCAGACCGTTACGGGATTCGGGCACGAACAAGTCCGGGAACAGGTAGTTTTTCGATGAATCTATATTAAGTGAATGGATTTTATTGACCTTATCAGCATTGTTCAAGTAATCGAGAACCAATGGTCTGAAGGTGGCGATGCCGACCCCTGACGATAACAGGTAAACAGGCTTATCCTCCCTTTTCAGAGGTACATTGGAATGTGTTTTAAACAGCGCCACCTGTTCACCGATTTCAAGTGAATCCAGACGTTCTTTAAATTCTGACCGCTGTGCTCTGACACGGGTAGTGATACCTATCGTCTTTTCGCCAGGTAGAGTACAGATTGACATATGACGTATTAAACTTCTGTTCGGCTTTTCACATGCATTGAAGCCTTCCAGTGCAAGATGGGTATGCGCACCCTCTTCCCATGTGAAATCTTCAGGGCAGTCCAGTATATATGTTTTAGTTTCAGGCGACTCTTCCACTACATCTCTGATCTTCGTCCAATAAATTTTAACCATATTAAGCGCTCCTCATCATATTAAGTATATCCTTACATATTAATATACCCTAAGTGATAACGATTCTCAATTAAAGTTTTTAAAACGGCTGTTTCCATATGAAATCAGCCGTTGGTCGTACCGTTTATCTGTTCAGAGCTTTAGATCGTCCGTTTTCACAAAGATATATTCTGCACATTCATCATGTACGACTAAACGCACCGCTGAATAACCCATGTGAAACAATTCCTGAAATTTCCTGCGGGTTTTAAACCGCCAGTCCAACGCGAGTGAAGGACTTTCCGACTTCAGTCTCTGGAAATCTTTCGGTACAAATAATGAATAGACTTGGGCCGACAGTTCATCATGATCGACACCGACAAATTCCAATAATCCATCACTGTTATTTCTGACAGTATTTAAAGGAACACGTCCGCTCACACCTAATCGCTTAGCATCACTCACATAATCACTTTTCAAATGCCAACGCACCTCAAAACGGTCTGAAGGCAGCCCTTTATTCATCCCGTCAACCATTTCTCCGTAGCAGTTTTCTATATATGTATTGCAAACAGCGCTCAATTTGGTCAGGTTTAAATAAGCGTTTCTCGTTTCAAGCGGGTCGTAAGTCCAGATCATCAGGTCATAACCTTTATCAATCGCGATTTCACGCTGTTTCAATTTTAATTTGGCACCGATATTGCGGGAACGATATTCTGGATCAATCGCAAGCATATGCGAACACAAATAACTTTTGCCATTTTTAAAGCCGGTAAAACTGTAACAGAAACCGATAATTTCCTCCTTTTCAAATGCTGCAAGGACGATGCCGCCGTTTTTCACTGCGGTAAAAGTCTGGTGCACCGGTATGGGAGACATTTCCCATATTATGGACTCTATTTGCTGCATCAGTTTGAGTTCATTCATCGTTTTCAACTCTTTGATCACTGTCATCTCATACACCTCTTCAAGGTTCGTTTCCTATCATAATATAGGGTCGTTTCCTATTAGACAAATAACTAATTCCATATGTTACAATATAACAAATTACACTTCGGAGGTGTTACAGTGCGTGAAGAATTGAAATCCATATGGATTGAAACATTTAAAGGCATCGAGGAAGGACAGTCAAGCCATTTGGTCGAGACAAAACCGGGCACGGGGATTTTTGGAACAATTGCAAGACTAAGTGCACGACAAGCGTCCCAAAATATTAATGGCAACACCATTGCCGCACATGCGCATCATACAATGTACCATATCACTGTTTGCCTGAGCTTTCTGGAAGGAAATGAACCAGAAGCAGACTGGTCGAAAAGCTGGAAGATTAGTGAAGTCGATGGTGAAGAATGGCAAAATATCAGAGATTCACTGGAAATTGCCTACAATAAGATGCTGAAGCGGATTGAGATAAATGAGTTGGATGATATTTCTGTAAGATTCATATTGTCCAGTCTGTCTCATGCAGCATATCATCTGGGCGCCATCAGACAGATGGTTAAAAATTTATGAGGGACCATCTATATTGAACAGCCGATATACATTCTCAAATATATCGGCTTTATTAATTCATGATACCGAGTGATCTTCTGTCAAGATTTCGGACACATTAAATCAAGACGATGTGATTTTTGCTACTGATTTTTCCTTGATATGCTCAAGATTCAAATGCTGGATAACGTCATTATCCGGCATATTTCTTCTCGAAAGCGATTGGTGAAAGATAATCGAGATAGGCATGGATTCTTTCGTAATTGTAGAAACTGATAATATATTCGAGTATGCTTCTGCTGGCTGCTTCGCGTGTCTGATAGCGCGCAGGATGAATCAGTTCTTTCTTGATGATGCTGTGAAACGACTCGATACAGGCGTTGTCATAACAGTTGCCTTTACGACTCATGCTTGTCGTGATCTCATTTTCAAGCAGTAATGCCTGATAATCCAAGGCAGCATACTGGCTGCCTCGGTCTGAATGATGAATCAAGCCCGCTGTAGGCGGCTGTGTCTGGAATGCACGCTTCAACGCCTGAATGACGAGCGCCTGTGTCATTCGATCTGACATGGCCCAGCCAATCACACGTCTTGAAAATAAGTCCATCACAGTCGCCAGATAGAGCCAGCC
>NZ_JCANUC010000026.1:0-26914 GCF_059568765.1 Lacicoccus kunmingensis DSM 17847
TTCAGCCACTCATAATATCCGCTTTTTGAGACACCGAGGGTTTTGCACATCTTTGACACACGAAATTCGTGCCGGTGTTCGACGATGAAGGAGTAAATTACTTCTGGTCGTTGGTAAAGATGCGCATAGCCTTTTTTAATATCTTGTTCTCTTCTTCAAGATCTCTCAGTCTTTTCTGGACATCTTTATCGGCCTGCTTCTCCGGACTCAAATTACCGCTGCCAACAAACGATTCGGTCCCATCATCCTTATAGTCTCTGACCCAATTACCCACTGTACTTTTCGCAATATCCAGTTCTCGGGATACAGAAGCAATCGATTTCCCTGAATCAATTACTAGACTCACTGCCTCTGCTTTGACGTGTTTATCATAATTACTGCCTCTTGACATAATGGACACCCTCCGTAAATTGATATCTTCCCATATACTATTTGTCTTCATTTACTGTGTCCAATTTCTAGTCTAACTGCCTGCAGATGCGGACCCGGATGGTGACGGATGGGCCAATATGGGATTTGATCCAAGCTGGATGCCTCAAGATGCTCAGAATGAGGTCAGTGAGTTAACTGAAGAAAAAGAGGCCGGTAACTTATCTCAAGTAGAATACAACGAAGCAGTCGCTGAAATATATCAAAGAGAAATCGACAGAGCAGATGATGCTGATCTGCCGGAGCGTTTTAATTATGAGGACGAAGTAAAAGGTCACAATCACTATCATCAACACTCCAAAAAAGATTACTATCATAACAAAGGAACACATTACTGGGCTAAAGAATGGTACGATGAAATTAACCCATTGAATATTGAAATGACCAAAGAAAATATGACTTACCTTGCAATGAATGAACCTGAGAAATTGAATTCAGGACCATTACAGGAAGCCCCTTATGATTATCATTTCTATTATAAAGACTATAAGTTCCATTTTTCATTTGACGGCACATACTGGAAATGGTCATACGACTATGTAAAGCACTAGAACTAGACAGATAATATCCAGTTCTTCTGCTTATCACCCAAAAACATCTGTAGAAGGACTGGAATATATACTATCTCACTTGTTTGAATTTAAAATGAGTGGAATAAAAAAACCGTCCGGAATCAACTTCCGGACGGTTTCTCATGTTTGTACAACTATTGATTCAATGACTCTATTAATGCTTTCTACAATGACTATTTTCTTGACCTGACAATGCGCGTATATACAACAATCAATTATAATCGCCTTTATCCCGTATTTACCACTTGCCGTTCTGTTGAAGGTGTCGGGATATCGTCCCGTCATCCAAACGGCAAGTGACCTTCTAAAGATCCCTGGTCATTTTTACCGCTTCGGTTATGTCTTCGAAAAAAGGGATTGCCTCCCGCTAAATATGGAAGTGTAACGTTATAGGCGCTCTCTTCGTATTATAATTTTTCATAATATCGATATCATTCAAAAAGTATTATTAAAATATGAACAAATGGGCGATTGTTATAAAGACTGCGGCAAGAGCGTATTGAATCAAGATCAGCGGCCACACCCAGCGTATCCATTTCACCCATGAAATACCTGCAGCTGCAAGACCTGCCATGAAGTAGCCTGATGTAGGCGTGACAATGTTGGATATGCCGTCACCGAACTGGAATGCAAGCACCGCCGTCTGTCTCGCCACTCCGACGAGGTCTGAAAGCGGCACCATGATCGGCATCGTCAGCGCTGCCTGTCCACTTCCGGACGGAACGATGAAGTTGATCAGCGCCTGTACGATAAACATGCCGATTGCGGTCAGACTTGCCGGCAACACACTTACTGCATTAGACATCGAATACAAAATCGTATCAATGATGTTCCCCTCTGACATTACAGCCTGTATACCGTAGGCAAAACCGACAACGAGAGCGCCGAGCACAATCAGCTGACACCCTTTGATGAAGTTTTCAGCAATGTCGTTAATGCGCATACCGGATATCAGACCCATGACGACACCCATGACAAGGAAAAGCGCGGCAATTTCTGTAATATACCAGCCATGCTGGACGACGCCATAGCCCAGTGTAACGACCGTCACTAAAAGCACACCGATGATGACCATTTGTCTGCCTGTCAGATGCTCTCTTTCCTGATTTTCCAAAGTTTTTCTTTTTTCCTTATCCTCTTCATACATTATGCTCTTTGTTGGATCTTTCTTGATTTTTCTTGCATAAATCATTACATATGCAATCGCAACAGCGACAAATATCGCCCAGAAAATCAATCTTGTAAAGAATCCTGAGTAAATCGGAAGTTCTGCGATACCCTGTGCGACCCCGACGGTGAACGGGTTCATGAATGCAGCTGAAAACCCGGCTGATGCACCGCAGAGTACGATAGCTGCACCCATCATCGAGTCATACCCGATGAAGACTACAAGCGGGACGATGATCATAATATAAGGAATGGTTTCCTCCGCCAGCCCGAAGATGGCGCCCCCGATCGCAAACAATATCATCAATACCGGAATCAGTAATATTTCGTTCCCCTGCATCTTATGCGCCACCGTGTTCATACCGCTTTCCAAAGCACCCGTTGCCCTGAAAATACCGAATGCGCCACCGATGATGAAGATGAAGAAGATGATTGGAGCAGCATCCACCATCCCAATGTGCACGGCCTGGAATATATCAAAAGCACCGGCGGGATTTCCCTCAACAGCACTGTAGGACCCGTCCACTACGACTTCCTGTCCGTCCACTTCCGCCCGTTCATATTCACCAGTCGGTACAAAATAAGTGGCTATCGCAGCGACTATGATTAAAACAAACAGAATAACGTAGACGTGAGGCACTTCGAACCTTCTCTTTTTTTGCGGTTTAATTCCATTTTCATCAGACTCAGACATGATTATCTCCCCTTTTTATAAAATATTCCGGAGTCAGGCACATATTCAGATTCTATGCATTTCCGGAACTTTTCCCCTTGAAATCTCCTAATACAACAATCTCTGGCACGACGATAAAGTATGTACAATGACACATCCCCATGCACTGAATGATATGCATAATTTTTCTGTCTGTTGAATAAAAGATTATACTATTTTCGGGATTTCCACAAGCACGTTCGCAGAATTTTCTGTATATATATAGTATTTGCAAGGCTTTAATCATTTAACTCTCAGGCGGTTTCAGCAACATACTATGGCAGCAGCGACTTTTAAAAATAAAGAAAGAAGCCGGACATTGCGCGGCTTCTTTATCCTCATTTCTATATCTTATTTTGCTTGATTGTAGGCGCCTGTACGTTTGAAAATAACTTCGATGACTTCAGACATCGCCTCTTTGGCAGGATTCTGAATCTGCATCGGTGCATATACACTTTCATCTGCATTCAACACTCTTCGCAGAGCGTCGGACCATGCAATATTAATCTCAGTATTATAGTTAATTTTGGCGTGGCCGTATGATATTGCCTTTTTCAGATCTTCATCTGAAATACCTGAAGCACCATGAAGAGCAAATGGCACTGACGTCTGTTCGCGCAGCTCTGCCATTTCTTCAAATCCGAGATTCGGTTCACCTTTGTATCTGCCATGTACAGAACCGAGCGCCGGAGCAAGACAGTCCACACCCGTCTCTTTAACCAGGTTCAGACATTCGTCCAGATCCGCGTACATCAACGTGCTCTCCACACCATCTTCAATACCGCCGACACTGCCGACTTCCGCTTCAACCATCACACCGCGCGGCTTCGCATAGTCCACCACCTGTTTTGTTTTGGCAATGTTTTCTTCAATCGTCATCGTCGAGCCGTCAAACATCACTGAATCATAGCCGGCATCCACTGCTTCAAAGCAGCGTTCCACTGACTGCGAATGATCAAAATGCAGTACTGTCGGCACCGTGATTTTCAGTTCTTCTTTTAAATTCCGGTACATGCTGACGAAAAACTTAAAGCCGCCAAGTTTATCGATGACTGCGTCGGTTGTCGCGATAATGACCGGCGCCTGACACTTTTCAGCCATCTTTAAAGTCGTCTCCAGCCAAAGTATTCCGTTGGCATTAATCTGAGGGACTGCATAATTATTTTTCATAGCATCTTTTAATATATTAACCATCAATATCACTCAATTTCTATAATAATTTATATATTCTTATACCATCAATGTAACAAAGTAAATCACATAGACAACGCCAAGTGCTGTTAAACCGGCAATGAAACCTCCGAGCGACCACGCTCTCAAAGTCTGAGCAACAGTCAGCTTTCCGAATCTGTTGACCACCCAGAAACCTGAGTCATTCGGTAGAGACAATCCAATGGCACCGGAACAGATTGCGAGTGCAAGGAGTACCGGATGAACGCCCAGCTCAGCTATTTGCGGCCCTAAAATACTGGAGGTTGTCACAAGCGCCACAGTCGCAGAACCGAGAGATGCTCTTAAAATCTGTGTGAAAATAAAAGCCAGTAACAGGATATGGATATTAAATCCTGTCATCATCTCAATCAAGTAGTCTCCCATGCCGCTGGCATTGATAACTGCGCCAAATGCACCGCCGGCACCTGTCACCAGCAGGATGCCGCCTGCATCAGACATGGATTGCTTGAATTGTGTATCATAATCCTCTTTTATGTACGGTTTTAAAACAATTAATGCTGTGATGACACTGATTAATAATGCCACGTTTTTATCTCCAACAAATGCAAAGATTGTTGAGATTGGTGAGTCGGGAAAAACAAGCTGACTGAGTGTGTTACCTAAAATTAAAACGATAGGTAATAACAGCAGTCCAAAAGAGAGGCTGAATGAAATTTGTTTTTTATATTGAATGTCTTCTTCAGGTTCTTCTTCCTCTTCTGTTTCACCATGTCCGATTTTCTTTCCCATGTACATACCATATCCGTAACCGCCGACCAGTGTAGCGATGGTTGCTACAAACAGTCCTGCAATTAGAAATATACCTAAGTCAACACCGACATTCTCAGCAACGACAAGAGGTCCGGGTGTCGGGATGATCATACTGTGCGACACGATCAGACCGATGGCGAGCGCTGTGACAAATGTGATTCTCGGCAGGTTTGTTTTACGCGTAATGCTGCCAATGACTTTATTTAAAATAACAAATGCCGCATCAAAGTAAACCGGGATGGATACCGCGGTACCCGTCATGGCGATACCGATCGGCGACTTTTTAATCCCTGTCACTTTTAAAATACCTTCAGCAATTTTCTCCACAGCACCGGACTTTGCGAGAAACTGTCCAAACACAATGCCAAGTCCAATCAGAATACCGACACCGGTCAGCGTGCTTCCAAATCCTTCGGCAATGACTTGGGATGACTCAGCTATAGGCAGTCCGACAACGAGAGCAAGACCGAATGCGGTCACCAGTAACGATATGAAAGGTTCAACTTTAAACTTTAATATTAAAATGAATAAAACAACTAATGCCAGCAGAAAATATGCTAAAAGCATCCGGCTCACTCCTTATGACTGATTTTTTTATAGACGTCGTACAGCGTGTGATCCTCACCCACATTTCCCGGGAAAACAATATAAGGGATATGCGGATATTTGGCATCCTGATTGGTTATCCATACAGGAATTCCTTTTTCTGCCTGTCCCAGTACATAAGCTTTTTTCACTTTTATACCGACTGTTGCGACATCACTGGATGTAATACCGCCTTTTGCGATGATGAAGCCCGGCTTCACATCCAGTGTGGATACAATCTGCACCAGGCTGTCTGAAATCGATTTGGATATTCTCAAACTTTCTTCTCTGTCTTCAGTTTTGATCAACCCCCGTGAAGTATAGACCACTACATCTTTTCCGTCTGAAATCAATTGCGAGACTTTACCACGGAGCGTATTTACATACTCGGTCAGTCGACTTTCTTCGATCACTTTCCGGACTGAAAACTCAATTTCATGAATATCCGAGTGTTCTGTCAGATATTTCAGCTGCTTCGTCGTTTTATCTACATGTGAACCGACAACAATAATACCGCCGTTCTCATTATCCGACTGGATGATATCTTCCCTTGCAAGAATCTCTCCTGGTGTCTGACAGATCGCTCTGACAAATGACGCAGCTGTTCTGAATATGAATTTCTTATTGTGTGACTGGAGGTATTCCATCATCACACCTGCAAAAAATTCCATGTCCGTATTATTCAATGCGTCCACGATGACCTGGTCGAACGCCTTCAAATCATCGAATATATCGACCAGTGCCTCGGCATCACAACGCCTGATCATATCCAATGGAATATGAACGACATTTTCCGCCTGAACTTCTCCGTTACTCTTTTCTTCGATATAATCCTGTAAATGTTTTGAGTTGAAGCCGAATGTAGAATCATTTGAGAATTCGCTTTCACTTACAGGAACGAATGCATCATTTTCTTTCAAGTAATGAATCCCTTCGTAAGTATAGCGGTCTCCTTCAAAGAATGCCGGGATATAGAATACCGCGTCAAAACCTTCAGGACTATTTTCATGAATGACTTTCGGTTCGTAATAGTAATGCCCTCTCAATGTCGAATCCCCGCGACTGATAATGATGAACGGTATGCCTTTTTCAGAAGAGACACTTTCAACGGTACGGATGATGTCTTCATGCACGGCTTTCGTTTCCTCTTCAGATAATGCCCGTGAATTCGTCATGATGAAAAACATATTATGATCGGCGTCGAAACCATCTTCTATATATTCTTTATCCCATGTTGTATAGACATTCAGGTCTTTCACTGTCTGTGTCCCTGTCGGATCATCATCCAGGACGACCACCTTATAATTGAAATCTGAGAAATTTCGATTTTCAGGACAGTTCAATTCTGTTTCAATCACTTTTTTATCCAAATTCTTCACCTACATATTGTTGATTTTTTCAAAGTATTTAATGATCCCCGAATGGTCATTGATGCCATTGCCCGACGCTTTTTCAGACTTGTATATTTCCTTGACCATATTCGTTACCGGCAGAGTCAGATCCACTGAATCTGCAGCGTCCGTGACGTTTTTCAAATCTTTATAATTGATATTAATCGGACCGCCCGGCGCATAATCTTCTTCAATCATTTTAGGGAATTTAGCTTCCATGACGCTCGAACCGGCAAGGCCGCCGCCGATCGCAGCATGCATTTTTTCAAGTTCGATATTGTATTTCTTTGCAAGCACCACCGCTTCGGATAATGCTGCGATATTCACATTGACGATAATCTGATTGGCAAGTTTCACCGTGCTGCCTGCCCCGATGTCACCCACTCTGACGATTGAAGCTGCCATCGGAGAAATCACTTTCTCTATATATTCGAGATCGCTTTCATTACACCCTGCCATGACAGACAGCTCACCACTGACTGCGAGCGGCTCCCCGCCACTGACCGGTGCATCCGCGAAACGGATTCCAAATGCTTTAAGTTTTTCGCTGATAGCAATGGAATCATTCGGCCCAAGTGAACTCATATCAATGACCATTTGTCCCGGAGACATATATTCTGCAATGCCGTTGGTTTCTGAAAATAAGACCGATTCCACAATCTGCGCGTTCGGCAGCATAGTGATCACCACTTCAGATTTCGAAGCCATTTCCTGTAATGAGTCCACTGATGATGCACCGTATTCCACAACTCTATCCACCGCTTCGACATTCACATCGTTGACAAAGACTTCGCAGCCCTGTTCCAGTAAGTTCTTAACCATCGGTCTTCCCATGATTCCCAAACCTATAAAACCTATTTTCATTTCCTCACTCCTGGTAAACGTTTTCATCTTTTTATGTATTGTATACTATAATAATTAAATTGTATACAATTTTTAAAATAAAAATAGTGTATAATGTTTTTGAGGTGTTTAATAATGGAGAACCTTACACTTTATGAGCAAATCAGAGAAGATATATTAAGTGGTAATTTCAATCAAAAAGAAAAGCTGACAGAATTAAAACTCGCCAAAAAATATAATGTCAGCCGCACACCGATCAGATCATGCCTCCAACAACTGGAGTTCGAATATCTGATCAAAGACGGCTACGTCTTCAGACCATCCATGGAGGATTACCGGTCTTTATTTGAAATGAGAATTCTGATCGAGAAATATGCGGTCGAAAAAGCGATTCTTATTTTTAACGATGATGATATTGATGTTTTGAGAAACTATATAGAAACATCACGCACAGGAGACGAACAGGATACCCTGCAGGCGAATAAAGATTTCCACAACAAAATCATCAGTGCCGTGAAAAACCCATATTTGACCGAGTCGTATGAACGGCTGAATGCTGTCATCTATATGTTCAGTAAAGTCGTCGTCAGTAAAGAACGGCCGAAGCTGCTGGATGAACATGCGGAAATCGTTGATGCGATTGAAGAGAGGGATGAAAAAACAGCGCTCTCCAAAATACAGGCGCATTTGGAGCGGGACCTGGAGTTTACGCTGTATTATCTGTTTTGAATTGAATGAGAAAGTGAAATCAGACCGTCCGGAATTTGATTCCGGACGTTTTTTAGATTTTTTGACAATCCTATAATCTGCAAGATTGTTGTCTCAATTTATCGGCAATTATATAATGTAATAGTGTGTCTGTATAAGGGCAGACTGATTAATTGGAAAGGTCGATTAGATGGAATTCAGAAAAACTGATGAAACAGAAATGCATGAAGTCTCCCAACTGCTGGCGGGTGCATTCAAAGATTACCCGCTCTTTGAAATCATAGAGAAAAACAATCATAAACGTTACCGTCTCATCAGAGCGCTTCAGCACTTGAATACAAAAGTGTTTTTAAAGAAGCACACTTGTCTGGTTGCTGTAGAAGATAATGAGATTCTGGGCGCGGCCCTCGTTAAAAACTTACAAAATAAACACCTTGATCTGCCGGAATATATTAAAATCGGCGGACTTTCCCTGTTGTTCAAAGGCATGCTGCCGCAGACACTTCAATTTTTAAAACTGGCGAACAGCTCGGATGTAAATATAGAAGACAGCAGGACTTTCGACTGGTATGTCGATTCTTTTGCCGTTTCACATAATACGCAGGGTAAAGGTGTCGGCAGCAGACTTCTGAAAGAATGTGTATTTCCATACATCGCCAAAAATGGCGGCGGCATGGTTTCACTTGTCACGAATATCGGCATCAACCGGAAATTTTATATGAAGAACGGCTTTGAAGAATTCAAAGAAGAAAATCTGACTTTGAAAAATGAATCCGTTAAAAATTGGAGCTACCGTATGCATGTGGAGAGTGCATTGGACTGACATCTGTTGTGATACAATGACAATGGATATTCATTTCGTATCGTATGTATTAATGAGAATTGAAGGGATGAAATAATGGTGCGAGTTGTAGTAACAGGCATGGGGGCAGTGACCCCGATCGGTAACAATGTCGCGGAAATGTGGCAGAGCATCCGTGAAGAAAAACACGGCATCGCTACTGCAACCAGGGTGAATCCGGATGATTACAGAACCACACTGGCTGCTGAAGTAAAGGGCTTTGATCCGGGAATGACAATGGACCGCCGGGAAGCCAAAAGAATGGATCTGTTCGCGCAGTACGCGGTAGCAGCAGCAGACGAAGCGTTTAAGATGAGCGGCTTTGAAATAGATGAAGGAAACGCATTTGATGTCGGCGTGATTGTCGGCTCCGGTTCAGGCGGCTACGTATCCATGGAAGAGAACGTGATCAGATTGAATGAAAGAGGACCGAACAAAGTGGAGCCGCTATTTCATATCAAAACACCGGTCAACATGGCAGCTGCAGGCATCGCCATGCGCTTTGGATTGAAGGGTGATTCAATGTCCGTGTCTTCTGCCTGTGCGAGCGGCAGCCACTCAATCGGCGAAGCATTCATGAAGATAAAGATGGGACAGCTGACAGCATGTCTCGCCGGTGGCGCAGAAGGCACTTTGAGCGATTCGACTTACAGCGGCTTTTCAGTATTGAAAGCCATGTCCCCGCAGGCAGATCCGGACCTTGCCTCACGCCCGTTCGACAAAAACCGGGACGGCTTCATACCGGGTGAAGGTTCAGGCATACTGATGCTTGAATCACTGGAATCCGCCCAGGCGCGCGGCGCAAAAATTTATGCTGAAATCACGGGCTACGGTGCGACGACCGATGCCCACCACGTCACCGCCCCGCTTCCTGACGGCACTGCCGCAGGGATGGCAATGAAAAAAGCGATCAAAATGGGCGGCATCACAGCCGAGGATATATCATACATCAACGCGCACGGCACCAGTACTCCTGCCAATGATTCCAGCGAAACTGAAGCGATTAAATACGCACTCGGAGAGTCAGCCTACAAAGTACCGGTATCCAGCACAAAAAGCTATATCGGCCACATGTTCGGCGCAGCCGGCAGCACTGAAGCGATCGTATCCATAAAAGCGATGCGGCACAACTTCATTCCGCCGACCTTGAACCTTAGAAACCCGGACCCCGAGTGCGACCTGGATTACGTACCTTTAAAAGGCAGAGCCGGCCAGCTGGAATATGTCCTGTCCAACTCCATGGGGTTCGGCGGCCACAACAGTTCACTGCTGCTCAAGCGGTGGAGCGAGTAAATTCATCTAATGCATCAGGAGGAATATTTATGAAAGCAGCTATACTATTTGACAGTTCAGCTTACTTGGAAGCACCTTTGAAAGAAAGAGACGACCTGTTCCAGGTCGACTTCACTTTGGCACTCCCAAATGGAGAAATCATCACAGAGTCGACAGATGAATCACACCTGGAAAACTTCTTCGAAACATGGATGCGGGAAGACACTGCACAGCCGAAAACAGCTCAGCCCGGCGTCCAGGATTATCATACTGCATTCCAGAAAATCATTGACGCAGGATATGACACCGTCTTCGGTGTTTATTTGAGTTCAAGTGTCAGCGGCACACTTCAGACTGCCCACGCCATCGGACAGGAATATGCGGACAAACTGCATATCATCAATTTCGATGCAGTTGGTCTTTCCGTAAATATGGAGCAGCTGATTGTACAGATGACACGCATGATCGATGCCGGAAAATCTTTCGAAGAGATCAAAGACGAAATGACATGGCTGATGGACCAGAGCAGATTTTTCATCGTCATCGAGAAACACGACAACCTGATCAAAGGCGGCAGAGGCAAAGCGCTGAATGAGCTGGAAGACAACTCTTTCAAAACACTCCCTGTGCTTGAATACGTGACTGGCGATATGCCGGTGCTGACAGAAACTTTCCGTACAAATAAAAACCGGAACAGGAGTCTCGCGGAGCTGACCGCCGACTATCAGAAAAAGTATCCGGACCATAACATTCAGGTCGGTATCGGGCACACACTGTCAGAAGACAGAGCAATGCGCTTAAAAACGGCTATTCAGAAACTGCTGCCCGAACAGCCGGTGGAAATCCGCATGATCGGCACGGCTTTCTGTTCACATCTCGGAAAAAATGCTTTATCACTCGGTCTGATGCCCGTGACCAATGAGGTGGACTAGATGATCAGACTCGCAGTCGATACAATGGGCGGAGATTTCGGCCCGGAGACGACCGTTTACGGCGCCTGCCTCGCCATCCATGACAACCCGGAACTGAGCTGTTTATTGTTTGGATTGCCTGATGAAATTGAACGGGCCATCCCCGACTTTGCCGACAGAGACCGGATTGAAATCATTTCTGCAGAGGAAGAGATTACAGATGACGACAACCCGCTGAAAGCCATCCGTAAAAAACAGGGTTCATCAATCGTCAAAGGATTGACGGCAGTTGCAGAAGGCAGCGCGGACGCTTTCGTTTCCGCCGGCAGCAGCGGTGCAATTTATGCGGGCAGCCTGTTACACATCGGATTAATGCCGGACATCAAACGCCCGGCGGCCGTTTCCATTTTACCGACGGTATCAAAAACAGCACCCAATTATCTGCTGATCGATTCCGGGGCGAACACCGCCTCAAAACCGGAACATCTGGTGCAGTACGGGAAACTCGGCAGTGATATCGCCGGACAACTTCTTGGCGTCGAAAATCCAAGAGTCGGGCTGCTCAATATCGGCTCGGAAGCTTCCAAAGGCAATGACTTCACGAAGGCAGCCCATCAACTTCTTGAGACGTCTGAAGAATTAAACTTCACAGGCAATGTAGAACCCAACGCGCTGCTCAGCGGAACAAATGATGTTGTACTGTCAGACGGATTCACCGGAAACATCATGTTGAAATCGGTGGAAGGCACAGCAGAGATTTTGATGAATGATCTGCTTAACACCGTTCAAAAAGATGAAAAACTGGATGAAAATGCTGTGAAGGCCGTCGAAGATGCGGTCCGGAGCAGCATCAGCCGATATACCAATGAAGACATCGGCGGCGGATTCATACTCGGCATCAAAGCACCCGTCATCATCACCCACGGCGCAGCCGATAGAACGATGTTCAAGCACAGTGTTGAAATCGCGGCGAGGCTTGCTGACAGCAGCACTTTTTCAACTTAAGAGTACACATGTTTATAATCGCGGTGATTGGATAATACGACTGATAAGTATAATCATCATGCTTTTGAATGACTTTAATTGCTTGATTTTAGGAGAAATGAAAAATGATTTTAGCTTTAATACTTTTAATAATAGCGATCGGTTACGCCTATAAACGGAGAGAAGAACCGATGGCAATGGCCACTGCCGGCAGCAGCCTGCTTGCTGTCGGCATCATCGCCCTATTGATATTTGCGCTCGTCGCAGCGGACATACTGCACTTCGGCGAAAGCGCAGAAGATATCATCGTGCTGGTTGCCATGGGTGATGCGCTGATCCTGATTCCTGCCGGATTGATACTGATGATCACCGGACTTGTTTTAAACCGCAAAAAATCAAAATGACCGACCTGAAAAAATTCCCCTTTGGCATTTTACCGCCGAAGGGGATTTACTTTTAAATGGTTGCTTCAATTTTTCACTCTGATATCATGGCACCAAGGAAAATCAAGTCTAATATTACCGCTGATTATATTCATAATGCAGAAAGCCTGTATGTCAATAAGGAAGGTGACCCAATGGTTTTTGCTGTTGTCGTTCTGATATTCACAATTTTTATCGCTTACAGTCAGAGGGAAGAGCCGATCAAAATCGCTTATACCGGCGGGGCGCTGCTCGCTGTCGGAGCAGTGTCATTCATCGTTTTTTCTGTGGTCATGTCCAACGTCGGGACAGTCGGGTACAGCTGGCAAAGTTCCGCCATCATGCAGTCCCTTGGAGCCCTACTTGTACTGACACCCGCCGGATTGATCATGACAATCATCGGTCTGGTCAAGCATAAGAAAAAATCTGATTCGAAAGAAGAGAGTGGTTGATATGTTTTTAGCTGTCATACTGACAATCATTGCACTCATTTATGCGATCAACCACAGACAAGAGCCCATAAAGACCGCCTATGCAGGCGTCAGTCTGCTTTCGGCCGCCATCGTATGCTTCATATTATTCTTCATCATAATGATGATTGGAATACGCACGCTAGAACCGGCGGGGCAGATATTTTTTGAAACGACGCTCTCACTCATTCCGGTCGGCAGCATCATCGCTGTCGCCGGTCTGATCATGCATTTTGCCAACTCGAGATAAATGAACCCCCTCTAAAATTCAGGGGGTTCATTCATTTAACATTGACGACAATCTTGCCTCTCGCATGTCCTGATTCACTCAATTTATGCGCTTCCCGCACACCTTCGACAGTCAACGGGAATGTATTGCCGACAGCCGGCTTCACCTGTCCTTTTGATACCAGGTCCATTATCTTTTCCAGCTGCTCTACTTTTGTTTTGGTATTCTGATATTTCACTGTAATACCTTTATCTTCAGCGAGCGCCTCATCCGGCTTTCCGGCCACGGAAACCAGTCTGCCGCCCGGTTTCAGTACATCATAGCTTTTTTCCAGTATTTCACCGCCGAGTGTATCGAGTACAACATCAAATTCCGCTTTTCGCTCAGAAAAATCTTCTTCCTTATAATTGATGATAGTATCCGCACCGAGACCTTTTACAAGATCAACATTCCTGCCGCTGGTCGTTGTTGCGACTTCTGCACCGAAATGTTTGGCAAGCTGGATCGCGAAACTGCCGACACCGCCTGAACCGGCATGGATGAGCACTTTCTCCCCATCTTTGACATCAGCGTTGTCCTTCAGCATCTGCCAGGCCGTCTGGCTCGCGAGCGGCACAGCCGCTGCATCTTTAAACGAAACATTGTCCGGTTTTCTGATCAGAAGTTTATCTTCTATCAGCGTGTACTCTGCAAAACCGCCGGGTGCTTTCAGTTTGCCTTTGGCGAAGATTTCATCTCCCTCTTTGAAATCTTCTACCAGATTACCGACTTCTTTGACAGTCCCTGAAATATCCGAACCGAAAATGATAGGAAATGTCATGGGAATCATATCTTCGAACTCACCGGCGCGCACTTTCACATCCATCGGATTTACAGCAACAGAATGCACTTCGATGAGCACATCGTGCCCTTTTGCCTCTGGCTTTTCAAGCGCCGCCTCCTTGAACTCCTCTACACCGCCGTACGCTTCTGTAATGATCGCTTTCATATAGATCTCTCCTTCCATAAAGTGAATGACCGCTTACTTTACTCAACCAGGGATTATAAATTCCGACCTCACTTACAGTATACTTGTTCTGAAAAATAATTGTATTATAAGGATATACATGATATAAAACATTACCTTTTGAAAAGGAAGCTTAATCATTATGAAAGAAAATAAATACAATGACACAGATTTTTATTCAAAATATGCTGAAATACGCCGGTCAAAAGAAGGACTTAACGGTTCGGGAGAATGCTCGGCACTGATATCTCAGATAAGATGCTGAAAACTGCCAAATATAGAAATCCTCATCCGGTAATTGAATATCGATGTACTGCCATGGAAGACATGGAGATGCCGGACGAAACTTTTAATACCGTGATGAGTTCACTGGCTATGCATTACATCAGAGATTTCATCCTGATTGTAAAAAAGTATACCAGGCCCTGAAAGCCGGCGGTGAATTCATCTTCTCCGTTGAACACCCGATTTTCACGTCCGAAGGGAGTCAGGACTGGCATTACAATCAAAATAAATACCCCTCTAAAGTAAAATGCTTTAGAGGGATATTTTCAATATTTATTTCACATTGATGATAATGTCATCATTATCCACTTCACCTGTGTTTGCCGCTGCAATTTCTATATTCGCAGGGCCCGTGATTATAATAGGCGTAATGTCGCTTTTCGCATTCTCCCTGATATAATCCAAATCAAATTCCATCAGTACATCCCCTTTGTTAAACGTATCTCCTGTACTTACATGAAGTTTGAACCCTTCCCCTTTTAAGTTGACCGTATCGAGACCGATATGAACAAGCAGTTCAAGTCCGCCTGCATTCGTCAGACCGAGTGCATGTTTCGTCGGGAAGTCCGTCACGACTTCACCGTCAAACGGTGCACGTACAATACCTTCTGACGGCTTGATTGCAAGTCCGTCTCCCATCATTTTCCCGCTGAATACCTGGTCCGGTACTTCTTCAAGTGCGACTGCTTCCCCTTTAATCGGACTGAAGATATCTTTTGTATCGGCGTTCAGCGGGTTGTCGCTCACCGCTTCTTCAACATCTGCATCATCCGACACAGTCGTTTCATCTGCAGAAGTGATCTCCCCATCGATAATTCTCTGCATATCATTCTTGATCTGATCGGATTTTGTTCCGAATATTGCCTGCATGTTATTGCCGACTTTCATCACTCCGGAAGCACCGAGGTTTTTAAGCGATGCCTCATCCACCTCTGTTGTATCCTTCACTTCCACACGAAGACGCGTAATACATGCGTCCAGATGTTTGATGTTCGGCTCACCGCCCATTGCTGTTAAAACGTTGAACGGCAGGTCTTTCACTTCACCAGATTCAGAACCGGCAGCCACATCTTCACGGCCCGGTGTTTTTAAATCCAACTTCTGGATCAAGAATCTGAAGATGACATAGTAAATCACCGCGTAAACTGCGCCGACGATGAACACCCACCACCACTCAGTGCGGTTCTGGAGCATCCCGAATAGGAAAAAGTCTATGAAACCACCGCTGAATGTATAACCGAGGTTCACATCAAGCAGATAAAGTATTAAGAAACTGAAGCCGTCGAGCACTGCGTGAATGACATAAAGCAGTGGCGCAACGAACAGGAATGAGAACTCCAGCGGCTCCGTAATACCTGTTAAAAAGCTCGTCAGTGCACCGGACAGCATAATACCTGCCACATACTTCTTATGTTCAGGACGTGCAGCATGGTATATCGCAAGTGCCGCCGCAGGCAAACCGAACATCATTACAGGAAATTCACCTTGCATAAAGTTACCAGCCGTAAGCTCAGCACCGTCACGCAGCTGTGCAAAGAAGATGTTCAAATCCCCTCTGACAATATTTCCGGCTGCATTCGTGTATGTACCAAACTCAAACCAGAATGGCGCATGGAAAATATGATGCAGCCCGAATGGAATCAGCAGTCGCTTCACCATACCGAACATGAACACACCGAGTGCCGTCGCTTCTTCCATCAGGAAATATGAAACGGAGTTCAGCCCTTCCTGAATCGGCGGCCAGATCAGAAACAATCCAAGACCGACCAGAAACGACAGCGCAGCTGTCACAATCGGAACAAAACGTTTACCTGCAAAGAATCCTAAAAACTGAGGCAGTTCAATATTGTAGTATTTGTTGTATGCCCATGCGGATAATACGCCGATGATAATACCACCGAACACTCCTGTCTGGATGGTATCCACACCGAGAACTGAAGCATACGCAGGTTCGTCAGCAGCCATTTCGGACGTCACGCCAGCCACCTGTCCCAAAGTCACGTTCATGATCATATAGCCGACAAATGCAGCAATCGCAGCCACACCGTCACCTTTTGCAAGACCTACTGCAACACCGAGGGCGAATAAAAGAGCCAAGTTATCGAAAACGATGCCGCCCGCCGCCTGCAGCATATTGGACAGAGCGACAATCCATCCCGCTTCTAAAAACGGCATGAAATCAATCATTGCCTCCGTCTGCAACGCAGCACCGATACCAAGCATCAGACCCGCAGCCGGCAATATTGCGACCGGCAGCATCAGTGCTTTACCGATACGCTGCAGTTGTCCAAAAATCTTTTTAAACATGGTAATTCCTCCTTTTAATCGATTCAAAATCATACAAAACAAAAAAAGGGCATGAGTATACAGAAATAGTTAAATAAACTATTCCCTGTAAACTCATGCCCTCTGATGGTTACACATTTACTTAGAATAATGTTCGAATTGATTTATGTGCATCGTTAAGTAAACAACTTCAGAGTCGTATACTTTCCGCTGCAGTTTGTTTTGCATCATCTTTACAATCTTTATGGCAACATTATAGCACAATGGGTATTGCGCTTTCAACAGCTCGCCAAAGTCGTCCTGATCCGGCACACTCTCGCCTTTTATCACCCTTTGGACACAGAAGCTGATGTGCCTGACAAACCGGTCATACCATAATGAAGTCTGGTCGACGGAGATGCCGAGCCCATTTTCAATCATCATGATCGCCTGATGCACAACTTCTGAAAAAATGTTCATTTCCAGAACCGATTTATTATATATCGAAGAATGTACGTGCAGTGCGATGAACCCAATTTCCGCTTCAGGAAGGTGAATATGGTATTTCTGATTCACCATCTTCACCACTTCTTCAGCAATCTGATATTCTTTCGGATAAAGCGCCCGCGTTTCATTGATGAAAGGATTCGTAATTTCAATCCCTTCCTCCTGACGCTTAATGCTGAATAGCAGATGATCCGTCAAAGACAGCACTATCCGGTCGTTCACCTGATGTGCCGTCAGCTCGTCAATCAGTTCAATCGCCTCGAATATCAGCTTGAACAGCTGCTCATCACCCATCGTTAGAAGCGTCTGATATCTGCCGCTGTCCTGCTTACCGGTCAGCTTATACACTTTATCTGCTTTCCCTGTATCCAATATGTCATTTTCTTTTGCACCGAAGCCGATCCCCCTGCCAATCAATACGACTTCCTCTAAATCATCATGTGCAATCACTACGTTGTTGTTCAGTGCTTTTTCAACTTTATACATACTGCGCCCCTTAAACCTTCCATTACGTTATTTAATAAACTTCTTCAGCCAGTCAATAAACGCCCGTATCTCATCATTATATATTATTGCCAGGACCCTCTTCCCATCTGTGATAAAGAGGGAATCAAGCGGTACATTATTTTCTTTTATAACTTCCGAGATCCCGCTGTCCGGCCAGTCCGTACCGCATAAAAATGGCGGCGCGTCCCCGACGAGAAATTTTGAAGGGTTATTTTCCAGCGTTGAAATCAATTCACTGTCGACATCATAGCCTTCAAATTCATACTGCTGACCGTTGACTTCCGCAACAATCGTCAGTTCATACAGCGGTTTTCTGAACAGTCTCTTACGTTCATTAACCTCTGGCTTCACTTTGAAATAAACGTCTTTCAACTTCAGCGGCTTTGTTTCTTTCGCCTGATAAGCTGCCTGACCCAGTTCCATAGTCACTTTCATAACAGATTTCCACCGCCATGCTTTAATATTACCTGTCAAATTACTATAACACAGCGAAAATAAAAGGGAGATTGATTAGACAGACTGAACATAGTCTGAATAAGTTTAAAGGGAGAATAATTAGGGTTCAAAAAAGAGCACCCTGAAAGTCTGAAACTCGTGGCATCACTTTCAGGGCGTTTCATTTTTTCTCATATAACTGATGTGTACTCCCCGGTCATATTCAACAGCGCTGCAATGTCAGCTCAGTGGCTTATATCCAATCCTGAGAACATCCCCCTGCATCCGGCACTCCACCTCAAAAGGAAAACTTTCATCCGCTGTCAACTCTCTCGCCGCCGCTTTGTATCTTGCCCTTAATTCCTTGCTTACGTCGTGCTTATCCTCAAGAGGCATCTGATATGCCGACTTAAATCGATTATTAGCCTGATCATCCAGTATTTCCTGTTTTAATTCCTCAATCATTACCCTCACCTCTTTTCTTGTTATATTATACGCATAAAAAATACTACCCTTTATCGTCTCATTCTAGAGCGTATTATCAAAAAATAGCTTTTGTTTATTTGAAATCTCATTGCTTAATTTATTTCATTTTCAAAATCTACTTTTATGATGAGCCCTCTTAAATCACAAACTTCTTTGTTCGATTTATTTTAGGCAATTCCTTCACAACTTTTTTGTACGTCAATATAAATCAACATGATATTATAGATTCAAATACATTTTAAAGGGGCAGACAATGTCACAGAAACAACAATATCATGAATGGGTCACAGAAAACTTAGGACAAAAAACCGGCCAATGGTATTCACCTTATATTGAGCAATTGGGTAAATACCTTAAAGAACTGGATATAGAATCAGAACCTAAAGATGATTTTTTTTGAGTATACGAATTATGAAGATTTTAAAGAGGTATACCAGGATATTACAAAAGAATCAGATGACGCTGTTAAAACGATACTTGAAGGTAAAAACAAAAATTATCCTAAAGAGAGAAGACCTTTATTAATGAAATTCAGGTATTTGATTGCTGAAAAGCAATTTAATGAAAATATCAGATCTTCAAAGGAAAACATCGCCGGTATACCCGGTCTTGGCGGCCTCTTACGGAGCTATTTGAAATTTTTATACTATACAGAAAACCCTCAAATTCCGTACCCCGCAAAATATAAAAACGTCAATAGTATGATTGATGATAATGGCAGCAGCCAAAAATACTGGGTATTGCAATGTGGTCCCAACCGCAAATTTCATGACGATTTTCTGGTAAATAACCTGATAGCTGTCGGCTGGGATTACCTTGGAGATTTTACCGAATATGAAACAAGAGATGATATTACAGAAACGATTAAAGAGTATGAAAGTTTGAATCATGAACCATGGATGTATTCACTTGCAGTATGGCAGTTTACGAATGTGATGAAAGATGGTGATGTCGTCTATGCAGCAAAAGGGGCCAACAAAATAATCGGAAAAGGCATTGTTAAAAGTGATTATATCCATAAATCAGAACGAACCGAGGAAAAAAATATCCGGGAAGTCGAATGGCTTGAACTTCCTGAAGAAGAGTATCGATTAAACAGTAATATCACTGCAAAAACCTTAACTGATTTTACTAAGTACCCCAAAACCGTGGAGCATATCGAGACATTGATAGAAGCAGGCCAGACTGCAGCTGATCAGTCGATCATCGACGAATTTACTGAATGGCTATCCAAAGAGAAAGATGACTCGGGTACATTAATTACTGATGACATTATCCAAAATAGAGTCAATGCAATATTGGAGTATGAAAAAGAATCTGGCAAACAGATATTTAATAACAACGATATAGAAAATATTAAGGAAATTCGTGATAACGTAAGTATCCAGAGTGAAGAAAGTCATTTAAAATTGAAAAAAAGTCTGGATAGTTTCATAAGGTATTTAAGGTTAAAACCGACCGAGGTCACAGGAAACGAACCATATGATGATAATAACTTTCTTCAGGAAGTATTTTTGGATGACCATGAATTATCGAGACTCAGATCCTTACTGAAAAACAAGAAAAACCTGATATTAAAAGGTGCTCCAGGTGTAAGAAAAACATTCGTTGCCGACCGTTTGGCATACACTATTATGGGAGAAGTGGACCAATCCAGAATTCATTTCATACAATTTCATCAAAGCTACAGCTACGAAGAATTCATAGAAGGGTTCAGACCGGCAGAGGATGGTAATGGCTTTACCTTGAAATCAGGTCCTTTTCTGGAATTTTGTGAAAGGGCATCACAGGATGACCGGCCTTACTTCTTTATAATAGACGAAATCAACCGGGGGAATTTGAGCCGTATTCTTGGAGAATTGATGATGTTGATTGAATCTGATAAAAGAGGACAGGAAATTAACCTTCTGTACTCCAATAAGCCTTTTTCTGTACCTGGGAACGTATATATCATCGGAACCATGAATACTGCCGACAGAAGCCTTTCCATGATGGACTATGCACTAAGAAGAAGATTCTCTTTCTTTGACCTGAAACCGGCATTTGATAAACATTCATTCAATGAATTTATTAAAGAATACGAAAACACCGAGCTGGTCCTTAGGTTTCTAGATCAACTGCGACATTTGAACAGGAGAATAGAGCAGTCATTCGGGGCAGGATTCAAGATAGGCCACAGCTACTTTATCAGTTCAGCAATGAGAGAAAATACGAAAGATACGCTGATTGAGATTCTGGAATACGAAATTACCCCTCAACTTGAAGAGTTCTGGTTTGATGACCTGGAGACTGTAGAATTTGAAAGAAATAACTTACGGAGTGTACTGGATGAATCATGAAAATATACCGATAAAGAATATATATTACATGATCAGTTATGCATATAAGTCTTTAAAATTTGAAGAGATGAACGGGATTTCGACAGAATCTTTCAAAAATACAGCTGAACTGTATGCAGAGATTTTAATTCTTTCTGTAAACAAATTATTGAAAAAAGGTCTGTGGAAAGAGTATAAAGAAATACATGAAAACAGTTCATTCATCAAGGGAAAAATCGATGTTCACAACAGCATCAAACCCGACCGTCTCCTGAAACGTAAAGTCGCAGTTCAGTATGAAGTGATGTCCGACGATAATCTATTGAATCAGATCATCAAGTCTACAGTATTAAAGCTTGTTCTGTATCATTCACTTCCCTCTGCCCAACACAGGCACCTTAAAGAAATCCTGCTGTATATGTCGGATATCAATGTCATCGATTTGAATATGAATGTATGGAGTCAGGTAAAATACAATAGTCAAAACAGTAATTATAGACTGCCGATTGACATCTGCCATTATTTATATCTGGAACTTCTTATTAATGACGACAATAAAGACAGCTTGATGAAAGGCGTAAATGAAGAACAAGCCTTATCATCTTTGTATGAGAAATTTGTATTTGAGTTTTACAGGAAGGAAACAGATTTTGAAGTCAGTAAACCACAGATAAGATGGAATGTGGATGACGAATACTCTGCAGCACTGCCTGTAATGCAGACAGATATCGTATTGAAGAAAAACGGACGGACGATAATTATAGATACAAAATTTTATAGCAATAATATGGCAAGGAGAACTATTGAGTCTGATTATAAACATCTGACAAATAACCTGTATCAGATGTTCAGTTACCTTGAAAATTACCAACCAGATCCCGGTGGCACAGTGAGTGGCATTTTACTTTATGCAAGAACCAGAGACGAAATCCAGCCAAATCACTCATATAGGATCAAAGGAAAGAACATACACATTTTGAACCTCGATCTTTCACAGACGTTTTCTGAGATTGAGAAGAGTTTATTGGAAATCGTAACGAATTAAACCTGTTGAACATTGACCATTTTAATAAAATCATGAGAACCAACATCTTTCTCAATTAAATTCTACTTTCAACGCGTGTATAATGTATAATAATGACAATTCACAAGGACGACAAAATCCTGTCACAGCTGCATTGTTTTTATTGGGAGAGATGATCATGCAAAACAGACAAAGAATGATATTAATGTAATTTTTGAAGATACAGGAATGAAAAAATGCTTCCGAACTTAGAAATTATCATACGGTTCAGAAGCGTTTTGCATTATATAAATCGTAAGTCTGTTGATTGGTTTTCTTAATTACAGATCCGAGAACAGCTTACTGTAAAACTTAATTGAACAGACGGTAACTGTTGAAAATGGAAAGAAATTGCTCCTTCGTCATATTATCTATGTCGGTGACCTTCGCATGTTTCAAAGCCTGCCTCAATTGGTTTTTCGTAAAGAGTACCCGATATTCACGATTGACCCACTTATACACAAAGTGGTGATATATTTTATGGTCTTTTTTCAAAATTCTTGATGGATGCTGTTTGAGGACTATCAGTACAGAATCGACGTTCGGCTGGGGATGGAAGTATGAGCAGGGTATTTTTCTAATGATTTCTATATCCATTTCCGCCATCAACAGCAGTCCCAAGGCACGTTTTGTATCCTGCAGCCGTTTGGCAAAACCGTACTCCACAATCAGGTAGCTGTATTCCGATCGGCTCTCAAAAGCGATTTTTTTAACAATATCAGTACTTATATTATATGGAATATTCCCGAAAATTTTATAATTTCCATTGGCGGGAAGATTGAACTTGAGAATATCTTTCTGGATTACTTTTATATTGCGGTAAGACTGCACAGTATTTCTTGCGATCCGGCACAAATTGCCATCCAGTTCCAGTGCAACGACACACCGGCTTCTTTTGACAAGTTCTCTTGTAAGATGTCCCTTCCCAGCGCCTATTTCAAAAACAGTGTCTGTTTCATTGATATTTGTCTCATTTAATATATCATTCAAATGTTTTTTGAAGTGATAAAATTTGAGTGACTTCAGGGTGTTTTTTGTTCATTATAACCTTCTCCATGCTGGTTATAATGATGTATATTGATTTGTCATTATAACCAGTTATTTTAATATTGGTTTATAATGAACTTCATCAATCACAAAAATTGAACAAATCCCCATGAATATTATCTCCTTTGTATATTAATATGAAGAAGATGAGATTTTATCTACGACGGCAATACTGGCACACATAAGTATGACCTCCTTATGGCAGTGATTATACCATTCCACGGTTCAGGTTTAAACCTGCATATTTGGAACTTATAGGAATACTTCATATATACTTTTCAAGGGAATATCTATCCATGTCCAGAGCCTGTCCAGGATTGCAGAAAGCAGCATTTACTACAGACGATACTCTTTTCACAAATTCTAATACACCGTTCATCAAAATTGGATCAGATGATTTCGACATTCACGATTCTACCTTTTCTGCCTATTACTGGACTGAATATTAGAGATAAGGTCGAGGTAAAACTATAGATCCTGTCATCAAAAATTATTGATGGGAGGTAATTCCCAAACAGCTATGAATCAAAAAGTCTGGAATATGGACAATATTCAAAAAGGTCCAACACAAGGGAGTGGTTAAACCTTCTTTAATAATCATAATATTTTCACGGAACATCTTGAGTATTCCATTCGGTTTCTGTTTTATCATTCACGTGGCATAAGACAGGTGATATTGGCCTATATATTATAGATATCTTTAGGGTGGCCAACATTCACAATCAGAATTCTCACTTCAACCTGGTCGATGTCCGCGAGTATACGGTAATTGCCGACACGATAGCTCCAGTAGTCCTTCAAAGTACCTTTTAAAGGTTTTCCATGCCGCTTAGGGTCTGTTGTACGAATCAGATTCTTTTCAATCCAGGAGACAATCATGTGTTGTTGTCATTTGTCGATTTCCAACAGACTTTTAATCGTGCGTTTTTCATATACGATCCTGTACACCAATTTACAGTCGCAACTGCTTCTTCATATCTTCATGACTGTGGACATCAACTTCATCATCCTGAATATCAGCTTCGTATGCTCTGATACTTTCCTTGTCCAGTTCATCCTCTATTCTTTCATAAAGGGCTTCCTTCATAATCGTAGACAGGGGCTTATCATGCATTTTCGCATCTTCTTCGAATATTTTCTGCTCATGCTTGTTCATCCTCACAATGATAGTATTCATTGGCATTCATCCTTCCTGTTTCTTGTAATTCAATCCGACAGTTCTAGCACATTCTTTCATGATGAATCCATTAGAAAGGAATAAGGACCACAAATTCATTGTCGATAATATCCACAGTCAAACGAAAACTGCCTACCCGGCAACACCAAAGTGTTTTCACGTCAAGTTCAAGAGCCTTGCCCCATTGCCATGGATTTTCCGTATCCTCAATATATTTAACCAACCATGCGACCAATAGCTGTTGAATCGTTTTTTCTAATTTCTTGAATGTTTTATATGCTTTTTACAAAGCTCCAAGTATACATCAATCAGAAAATACCTCACTGAAAACATCCTCCCTGGAAACACGTTCATTATTCTCATTCAAAACATCAATACCTGCTGCATAGTCCAGCTTATCCTCGACTTGTTTCAAAATTGCCTGATGCATAAATTCCGAAACACTCATAACTTCAAAAGCAGCAATAGCTTTAACCTTCTTGTAATCTTCTTCAGAGATATTTACTGTGGTAGTGATCATGAAAACGGCCTCCTCTGATTTCTATGTATTCATTATAGCGTGAACGAATACAATTGTATTCTCATATTGACTCCGAGTTTATATAGTCGAACTGTCCCATATCAGGTGTTTCCATATTTAGTCTGAACAGACTCTGCCAATGCTTGATGGACTTCGTCGATTTTGGATAGACACCCGTACTTCTTGCGTGGGTGGGCAATGCTAAGTTGACTCTCCCCAGAGTATAGCGATTCGATTTGAATGATCGTTTTGACTGCATTAAATCGAAATTGAATGCCAAAATCGATCTGAGAGGCATATATTGAAGGATGTAATCGAATTTCGATGCCTGAATCGATTTGAAGGTCATGTTTTAAAGACTGTGATCGAATTCGGATGCTGATTTCGATTTGAGACAAGATAAAAGTCATTTATAATCGATTTCATACCTCTCACTCGTTGAAACGTAAGCCAACATATTACTGTTAATTATGTTTATAATAAGGATTTACGGATTTAGATGGATATAGTGATAAAATAACGTCTGAATATCAAATGAAACTTGTCTCAATGGTATACATCTTACTTCAGGAGGAAAATGATATGACAAAAAATGAAGTGGAACTTTATTTAGAAGAGAAGAACATACCTTACCAGACGTATGAAATCTCCAAAGAAAATATTGATACAATTGAATTTCCAATTTTTAAAACGCTTGTTCTTAAAGGAAATAAAACCGGCCCGACCATTGCACTGGTTCCTTTGGACTCCAGGCTGGATTATAAGAAAACAGCTGCTGTTTCAAAGAACAGGAAAATCGGACTGCCCCCGATTGAATATGTACTGGAAAAGACCGGTTATCCGCATGGTGCGAATACGCCTATTGGGATTTTTATACACCATCCCGAGTACACGATATTATTTGATGAGATGATCAAAGACTATCAGAAAATCATTGTTTCATCAGGGGAGCTGGGTAAAAGCGTGCTAGTTTCTGTTGATGACCTGATTGATTTGATTCAGCCTGCCATCGCTGATCTGACGGTCAATAAAAATGATGATAGTTGATTTTGGACTAATTACATCGAGGCTTTTGTAGTGCATAGAAAGTGGATTGCACTTTCTATGCATTCACTATAAATTGACACACAAAATTCTCGTTGTTATTATACTCTTATAAACACGTTAATCCAACCCGTGAGAGTAGGCATCCCGCCATAAGGATACTGTCGAAATCACGGGTTTTTTGTACGTAAAAGGGGAAAACGAATGAAAAAAGTGGCAATACTAGTCAATGGCGGATATTACAGAAAAAGAAGTAAGGTGGCTGTTGGAAAGAAAAGTGCAAAAGGCAGAGCTGATGAACTTTACAGTTATTGTAACAGGCATTTAAAAGAAAAACATTGTTGAGTCCTACTTGACGGTTACAACCCCTTTAGATCAACGCTCTTAAACCATTTTATTAAAATAATTCCAAAACAACTAACCTTTCTCAGAGGTGGATTTTATAATGAACTTAGCCACCTTTGATACAAAAAACGCCATGTGAATTTCATGTTATATTGAAGTTAGCAGACTCTCAATAAAGGAATGAAATCACATGACGCAATTTCATGATAACACTGAATCCATCAAAGACAAACACCTCACCAAAGATGAACGGGCCCAAATCGAGATGTTAAAGAAAGAAAAATACTCCAACCGTGCGATTGCCCGCCGTTTAAGACGCGCACCTCAAACGATTAATAACGAAATCAATCGCGGCACTGTTCGGCAAATCGCCCGCCAGAAACAGAAGGG